>JADZAX010000158.1 GCA_020852405.1 Verrucomicrobiales bacterium | reverse complement strand
TCACCCCTCCGGCAGCACCGGCCACGCCTCCCGCCAAGCCAGTCACCCCTCCGGCAGCACCGGCCACGCCTCCCGCCAAGCCAGTCACCCCTCCGGCAGCACCAGCCACGTCTCCCGCCAAGCCAGTCACCCCTCCGGCAGCACCAGCCACGTCTCCCGCCAAGCCAGTCAACCCTCCGACAGCACCGGCCACGCCTCCCGCCGCCAAGCCAGTCACCCCTCCCGCGGCACCGGCCACTCCCTCGGCACCTGCTCCGGCAGCTGGAGCAAATCAGTGACCGGTCCCTTGCCCGGTTTATTCCATAGTTCCAAAATATCGGGAGTAGAACAGCCTCGAGGCATCGCCTAGAATGCGGCACATAATGCCATTTGAGAAGGGGCTTTTTTCGGAAGTCACCCCGGACAGGAGAGTTTGACACGCTATCATGTCGGAAGAATTCGCCGTCACCCGACATGATTGAGGTTGTTCGCCGCCCCCGTCAGGGATTGTTCCTTCCTGAGGCAGATCTTTGGCTCGATCCCAGCAGCAAAGCGGAACGAGCCTTCATCTCCCATGCCCATGCCGACCACGTGGCAAGGAATCGGCTTTCTTTGTGCTCTGCCCTGACCGCCGATTTGATCAGGGTCCGCTATGGCACTTCGAAAACGGGGGCCCAGGAAGTTCGCGCCCTGCCATGGAGGATCCCCGTTCCATGGAAAAAGGGTTGGGAAATTCGCTTGTTG
The DNA here is from genome assembly GCA_020852405.1 of Verrucomicrobiales bacterium. Classification (GTDB taxonomy): domain Bacteria; phylum Verrucomicrobiota; class Verrucomicrobiia; order Verrucomicrobiales; family DEV007; genus JACKQE01. Next base: position 14,151 of record JADZAX010000158.1, on the reverse strand, counting down.
CCTGCCGGTCACATCGTCGGCTCAGCTATGTTGCATCTGACCCGCCTGAGCGATGGAGCAACATTGCTCTATACCGGGGACTATAAGCTGAGAACCGGTCTCACGGCAGAACCTTGTGAATTGATGCCGGCGGACACACTGGTCATGGAGACCACCTTTGGGCTTCCCCGGTTTGTTTTCCCCCCCCTTCAAGCCACCAGCGAGGCCGTGCTTCAATTTGTGAACGAAACGCTCGCAGAAGGGCGCCTCCCGATCCTTTTGGGGTATTCGCTTGGTAAAGCCCAGGAAATTCTGGCGATCCTCCATCAGGGAGGGCATCCTGTGATGTGCCATGATTCCATTCTGAAATTGATGCCCCTGCTTCAGGCTCTTCCGGGCATGCCCGAATGCCGGCCTTTTGATGCGAACTCGGCCCAAGACCACGTCCTCGTCTTTCCACCGCAATCTATCAGGGAACTAAATTTGGGGGCATGGACCGGCAAAACCCGATCGGCCATGCTTTCAGGGTGGGCTTTGGAGAAGAGCGCCCGGTTTCGCTACCGAGTGGATGCCATGTTTCCGCTCAGTGACCACGCCGATTATCCGGAACTCTGGGAAACGGTCCAAATGGTCCGTCCCCGTCGGATTTATACGGTCCATGGCCACACCCTCGAATTTGCCGCAGACCTCCGCCGAAAAGGATGGGAAGCATGGTCCTTGGAGCGCGACGACCAATTGGAATTGTCGCTCGAATGACCGGACGGTCGGTTACTGCATCAAACTCCTTCCTTCCAAGGCCCGGCACAGGGTCAATTCATCAGCCGATTCCAATCCGCCGCCCACGGGGATACCTCTCGCCAAGCGAGTCACCCTCAAAGAAGGCCCCCCTGCATCACGCAGGATTTCCGTGAGGTAATTTGCAGTCGCCTCCCCCTCGACATCAGCACTGAGAGCGAGAATGACTTCTGAAAAAATACCTCCGCGCACCCTTTTCGACAGTTCGCCTATACGAAGATCTTCCGGACCGACATTGTCCAACGGTGAAATTCGCCCGCGCAGAGTGTGGTAGTGGCCTTTGTATCCTCCACTCCGCTCGAGTGGCAGAATGTCGGCGGGCTGCTCCACGACGCACAGCAGGGAATCCTCCCGCCCAGCCCCTTCGCAGATCAGGCAGAGATCTTTGGTTCGGAAAAATCCACAAACAGAACATTCCGCAACTTCTGAGCCGGCCTTTTGCACCGTCGCCGCGAAAGGATCCATGAATTCGGGACCGCGTTGCAAAAGCCAAACCCCGATCCGCTCGGCGCTGCGCGCTCCGATGCCCGGCAGGCGCTTCAGTTGGGCAATGAGTTGCAGCAGCGGAGTGGGATATTCGATCTGAGCCATGGCTGTTACCGATCACAGACTGCCCAGCAACCGGGCATGTCCTTTGGTGACAAGGTCGCTGTCATCGGAGGGAAGCCCGCGGGCCACCCGCCCCAGTCGGATCTGGGCCTGCTCCAGAAAGTAGCTTACGGGAGGATCCTTGAAATCAGGTGGCTTGGAAACGACAAACCTTTCAATGGCTTCCTCATACCGTCCAGCCCGGTAATGGATGACCCCTTCCCAGAAGGCATCGCGGCGCACCATTTGGAGGCTCCCCAATCCACCCGCAAGAGCCAACAATTCATAAATTTCGGTCATTTGGTGCACATCGGGGTCGTAAAACATTTCCAACGGTCGAATTTCAAGCAACTCTGATGCGCGGGCATAGGTGCTTGCCCCAATGATCACTTGGGATTGGTAGATCAGGTTGGCACGGGACAGCCTCCGGCAATAGTCGATTTCCCCCCCGATCGCGCTGAGGAAAAAGTGCCGTGGAGAGCCATAAATCCCCATCGTGATCCTACCGGAACAAACAGCCACGCCGTGTTGCAGTCGGCGGAAATACCTGTTCTCACATTCAATATCGAGGTTGCGCAAGCGCATCCCCAATTCCAATGCGGCGCGGCAAGCGTATTCAGGATGCCGTTCGTCTTCTTCCAGCAGGCCAAAAAAGACCCGGACGCAGTCCGGACTGGACTCATCGAGATAGGCGCCCCGCTCGAGTAAAAAGTCCGCAATGTTCCTGAGATACAGATTGGTCATGGCCACCGTGTCCGAGGGCGACAGCGAGTCCTGCGCTTCGGAGCAACTCAAGATCCGGAAAGTGAGAACCGTGGCGTCCCGGCTCACTCCTTTAAAATCGATCGGGTCACGACGATTCAACAGGCGGTGAAAGGATGAACGGGAGACCCGGTTACCCAGCACGGTTTGGAGCACCCTTTTCCGCCGACCAGGCTCCGTACTGGCATAAAAAAGCCCGGCTCCGGCAGCCAACGTGGCGCCTGACAGGGCGGAAAACGGCTCAACCATAATGCCGAAAAGAGCGGCTGACAGCGCGATTCCAGAAACGACCACTAGCGTGGTAAGAAAGACGAGCAACTTTTGCCCCACTTCCGGGATATCGACGGCGCACCAAGCCACTCCAAAGGCAACCACGATCGTCAGAATCGGAACGAACCAAGCCACCACCACACCGCCGTCACTGGGAAAGATGACGGCGGCACCAAAGACATGAGCCAGCCAGCGGGATGGCTGGGCGAATAGCCCTAGGCCGCTCAAAACCAGAATCAGCCCTGAAGACACCAATCCTATGAGCGCGGCGGCTATGATGTATCTCCTCATGATTCAAGCGTCGCCACAATGGGCTCAGGCCATGCCTCCATCGTGCGGTCCGATCTTGGTAGGATCGGGTTCCGGTGGAAAATCCGCTTCCGGATTTAATCCACGCCCAGTTCCAGCCTTGGACCTCCCGTAGCTCTCAACAATACAATCGCTGATGTAGTGCTCCGGATCCTCAATGGCAGAGCGGGGTAGCAAAAAATCAGTTTGGCCGGTGTTTTTTTGAATCAGTTTGAGGCCGAAATGAAAATCTCGGAACAGCTCCTGAGCCAAAGAAGCCAAGGGCATCTTCCTTTCTTCGGCTTGCTGGACGAGGAGGATCACCGCCTCATCCGTGAAGGTGATCCGCACCCCGTGCTGTTCCGCAAAAAGCCGCCTGAAAGATGCCAAATCGGCCAAGGCCCGACCGGAGGCCGCTCCAAGGCCTTTGGCGAGGCATTCCTTGAGGATGCGGTCAGGTTCGCTCAACAAAGCGGCATCAACCACCAATTCGCTGACCGCACTTCCGGGAAGTTCGTATGTGAAGTTGCGCAAGACCCTTTCGCAAACCGTGACCAGTCCCCGTGCTCCGGTTTGCTCCTCCACCGCCAGATTGGCGATTTGCTCCAATGCTTCGTCGGTGAACCGGAGCCTCATCCCATAGGCTTCAAAATCCAACTCGTATTGACGCAACAGGCTGCCATGGGAAAATTTCATGATTTCCAGCAAATCTGGAGCCGTCAGCGGCTGGCAAACCACCCGCACGGGAAGCCGGCCGACAAATTCGGCCTCAAATCCGTAATCGATAAAGTCTTTGGTGGAGGATTCCCTAAGCAAGGCGGTTTCGTCAGGGCGTGCTCTGGGGCCTTCGGCAAAACCAATGGCGGCTTTCTTGACCCGACGCCCCACAATTTCATCAAGTCCGGAAAAAGCTCCGCTGACAATAAAAAGGATGTTCCGGGTGTTGACCGTTTGTCGGCCCGGGCCCTTGCCCCGGCTCATTTCCATCATGGCCTGCATCTGGCCTTGGATGTCGTTGGGAGACCGCAGGGCAACCTCGGTTTCTTCCATCAATTTCAACAAGGCGGTTTGCACCCCTCTGCCACTGACATCCCGCCCCATTAGTTGCCCACGGGTCGCAAGTTTGTCGACTTCATCAATGTAAACAATGCCATACTCCGCCAGTTCGACATCGCCGTTGGCCTTGCGAACCAGTTCCCGGATAAGATCGTCGACATCCCCTCCCACATAACCGGTTTCGCTGAACTTGGTGGCGTCTGCCTTGACGAACGGAACGCCCACAAGATCGGCAATGTGCTTGACCAGATAGGTTTTTCCCACCCCGGTGGGCCCCAGGATGAGAATGTTCTGTTTGGTGATTTCGATCGCGGTGGCTCCCCGATGATTCCTGAGATAGCGGGCGTGGTTGTAATGGTCGCAAACCGCGATAGCCAGAGCCTTTTTGGCCTCATCCTGACGGACCACATAACGGTCGAGATGAGCTTTGATATCTTTCGGCTGGAGGTCAAAGTCGAAGACTCTCCGGGAAAGATCATTTTCCGGTGGACTAGAATCCCCGCTTTTTGAGGGCGACTCTTCCTCATCGAGATGATTGGCGAATCCTCCTCCGGGAGGGAATCCCATCAACGACACTCCGTCGCCAAAGTTTTTCTTCATGAAATCCCGCAACTTGCGCATGACTTCATCGGGAGGAATCCCATCATCGTCCTTTGCCATAGGTCAACAATATCGACTCTCCCTGAAAAGCCTCAAGCAGCATCTCCAATCAGGACAGCCTGACGCCGGAAAGAGATCAGGAAATTTGCCCGTCCGAGGCTGAAGTCTCCGGATCTGAAGCGGCCGCCACGGCTTTCGGGACCGAGGGGGGAGCATTCGTGGCCGCCTCGGCTTTCCCCCTCAACACGGAAATCCACCTCCAGTCCGCACTGTTGTCGAGCATTACCTTCACCACCATGGTCAAAGGAACCGCAAGGAACATCCCCACCGGTCCCCAAACGTAGCCCCAGAAAACCACTGAAACGATGACCACCACGGTCGAAATGCCAAACCTGTTCCCCAACAACATGGGCTCTAGGATGGTCCCGATGGTTTGATTGATGGCGAGGTAGCAAATGGCCAAAACAACCCCTCCCCAGAGACCGTCCAGTTGGACCAACGCCAGGATCACCGGAGGCACGGCCGCGACCACGGAACCGATGGCCGGTATGTAATTAAAAACAAAAGCGATGAGCCCCCAAAGAATGGGAAAATCGACGCCAATCAGGCTGCAGCTCAACCAAGCGAGCAAGCCGGTTGCGGCACTGACTGCTGTTTTGATTCCCAGATATTTCTGCAAATCTGCCGCTGAACGGTGGAATCGTCCCAAATCCGGTCCTTTGGCCTCGAGGACCGCCCGCACCTTGTCGGCATAGCGTCCGGACTCCGCGAGGACAAAAATCATGACCACAAACACAAAAAACGCTTTGGTCAAAAGCGAGGTGACCTTCCCAACCAAGGCGCTTTGCCCCAGGAAATCCAAAATGATGGAAGAATCCCAATAGCGGTCAAAGATTTCACGGAGAGACAGCAGTTCGCGCTTGGTTTCATGTGGAGGGGTTGTCGAAACACTTGGGTCTCCGGGACTGAAACGGTCCGCGAAGGTCCCCAGCGAATCCATCGTTCCGTCAATCCAGATGGTCAGCGAGGTCATTTTTTGCTGAACCAGAGCCGCATAGGTGTCTCTTTTGGATTGGAATTCCGGGATAACACCGCTTGCCAGATAGATAAGTCCGGAAAGGATCAAAAGGTCCACAAAAATGGTCAAAACCACTGCAATGGGCTCCGGGACCCCTCTGGTATTCAGCCACCTTTGAATGGGAAAGCTCAGGACCGCCAGAAAGAAACCCAAGACAATCGGAATGAAAAACTCAGAGGCCAGCCTCAATCCCGCCACAATAATGATGAGGCAGGCCACTGAAACCAGCACGATCAGCCCTCTTCCTGGATAGACCCGGAATGAGGGGGATGGTTCCTTGGGTTTGGAAATTGGTTCCTCCAAAATACTAAATCACTAAAATACCTCTTCCCCCAACAATTCCTCGTAGATCCTGCAAAGCGGTTCAGAAAAGCAACAAAAGAAAATGTCCAAGTTGGGACTTTCGGCGACCAAAAAGCATTTCACGGTCTCCACTGCGACCGCAGCGGCAAGATCGGCTGGATATCCGTAAATACCAGTGCTGATCGCGGGAAAGGCAATACTGGTCGCCTTCAAATCAACCGCCACTTCGAGCGAACGCCGATAACAGGACGCCAGCAGATCGGCTTCTCCTGCATCCCCTCCCCGCCAAACGGGTCCCACCGTATGAATAACATGCCGGGCTTTCAGAAGATATCCCGAGGTGGCTTTGGCATCCCCGGTGTCACACCTTGCGAGCAACCGGCAGGCCTCCATCAAACCGGGCCCGGCTGACCGGTGAATCATCTCACCCGCCTCAGATCCCCCCAGCCAATTTGTATTGGCTGCATTCACCATGGCATCGACTGGCAAGGTCGTGATGTCTGCAACCAGCGCCCGCAGAAGGGATCTCTCGGTCATGAATCGTGTCATCGGGTGCCAGATGGTTGAACGAAGATGCTAATCGAAAAATAGGTCATGCTCACTGGAAAAATCACTTGCCGTCAAGCGATTTTTTTATTAATCTTATAGAAATTCCAATCACTATCCTGAATTTACTCAACCCCGTGAAAGAGGCCATTCCTAAATCCTGGGATCCACTCCTCTCCAGTCGTGTCAGACTGAGGGATCGCGTGGCCTTTTGGGTGGACGGCAGCGGCCAGGAAGCGCAAGCCGTGCTGGTCGACTTTGAGCGGGATCGCAGCTTCCGGATGCAAGTTTGGCAAGGTTGGGTCCTGCAACGCCTTGATGGACGGACCACCACCAGGGAAGTCCTCCAAGAACATGCCGCCGGAGCACTTTCCAGCGAGGAGACGTTGGAATGGCTGGACACCATGGTCCGGTGGCTATGCGCCAATGGAATGGCGGAGATAGTCGGATCGCCAATGGACTCTCCGCCGCTTGCCAAATCACGAGCCTCATCTTTAAAAAGGACATTTCTGAAAGCAGGTTTGATGGCGGCATCTCTGGTCCTCTGCCTGACGGTCTCCCTCCTTTTGGCTCCACAGTCCCGCATCTGGCTGGCGGCCCATCTGCTGCCAGCGCCCACAGTGGCAATTCCTTCCATCGAACCACCTCTGCCACCGCGGAATGCTGAACCGATTATGGCCACAGCATCCGGAACGCTTACGGAGTTTCTCGTAAAGCCTGGTGATGTGGTTCCAGCTGGGACCGAAATAGCCAGAATTGTTGATTTGCCCGCCGTCGCCGGTCTTGCTCGGATGAGGGATGAAATTCAAAGATCACGCGAAAAACGCGATGAGTTTTTCCGTTCGGCGGATGATGAGAATTATCTTCAAGAAGTGAAGCACCTTGCAGAACTGGCGCACGAACTCGGCGAACGGGAGACGGTCGCGATGCCAACCATCATCAAGTCTCCGTTCCCGGGTAAAATCGCCTCGCTGGCCTTCAACTTGGAAGGGCGCAGCCTCACCACCGGTGAAGCCATCGCTACCATCATTCCCGCAGGAGACATCCGCCATCTGGATTCCAAGCCGGCCGTCACGATGGTTGGGGATCAATGATCCAACAAGCCCTGCCCTCTGATCAGTGGAGTAGGATTGCGTGCGCAGTCCTCGGCAAGTATCAGGAGACGCTCTCCTTAAGCGCACTCCCCGAATCGTTGGGACAAAACCAGAAAGGCCTCCCCTGCCCCACCCGGTTGCGCAATGAAGGCACTCTCCCGGCCCGCAGCCACCGCCCCGGGAGCGAGGCGTTCCAAAAACGAAGCCTGGGTTTCACTCGCAACGGTCTCCCAACCGAAGGATTCCCCTAATTCCTGGAGACAGTGAAAGTCCACATCTGCAGTCATATCCTGTCGACCGAACAGTTTATAGATCGACGAACCAGTATTTCTCTGATGCTTGAAAAAGGCTCTCAAAGTGCCCCCCGGTCGGCGTTGATACAGGCTTTCCCCCCTAGCTCCATAGTCGATGCTGAGCATCGACGCACATTTGAGTCCTGACTGCCAGTCTGCCAGCCATGGCTCCCATGCTGCGTGGATTTCCACCCGTTGGCCGTCTGGCCACTCCCTGCGGAAAGACTCTGGGACCAGAAAGCCGGGACGGGATTCTTCCAATGGGACAAACTCCTCCCGCACCCCCCTTTCTGGGGATAGCATCACATATACTTCCTCCCAAATTCCCATAGGCAAATTCCATCTCAGCAATACCACGGGGAAAGCGTCAAAAAGCTCATTGCTGTAAATGATGGCGCGCCCCCCGCAGGACTGCAGGGCTTCGGCAACCGAATCATGCCAGGCGGCACTGGGATCGAGCGTCCGTTGCTCCTGTCGGAGAACCGGTGACACTTCAACGAAATGGAATCGCAGGGATCGCCGGAACCACCATCCAGCACCCTTTGCAACAGACCGGGCCAGTATTCCCGACCCGGGACCGATCTCAATCACATGGATCCGGCCATGGGAATCCTTCAAGGCCGATCCTCTCAGCTCCACCTCTGCTTTGATCCAAGCAGCAATCGCCTTTCCGAGCCACTCGGAAAGCGTTGCCGAAGTGGCAAAATCCCCCCTGTGCCCGCCGACGGTGGCGATGTGCTTGGTGTAATAGCCGTGCGTTGGATGATACAAGGCCGCCGCCATGTAGGCTTCAAAGGGGACTCTGCCTCCAGAGGATGTGAACCAATTGCCTAGAAATGTTCGTAAATCTGAGGAAGGGCCGGATGTTGGCGGACTCGCTGACATTGGCCCAATGTAATCCAAACAGGCGCGCCAGCGACCAACCATCCACGGAACGCAGATGGAGGCAAAAATAACCACACCCTCAGGCCACCCCCAGCCTGAAAAGGACTCAACAAGGTTGGTGCCCCCAATCGGTTTCCTTCAACGATTCCTCGTAGAGCGCCATCTGCTCTTCAGGGCTTAACTCCGCAACTCTGGGTTCATCGATGGGTTCCGCTTCCGGAATGGCATCTGCCTCGTCAGAGGAATTCGATTCCTGATTCATTTCTCATTCTAAAACCGCCTTGTAATTTGTCACGCCCGGGCTTGCAGATGGGGCACCGTACGTCTACCTGTTGGTCTCATGGCCGGGCATTTGAAGCAAATGGACTATTCTGTTGTCCAGCAGTGCATGCATTGCGGAATGTGCCTGCCCACCTGTCCGACGTATGTCGCCACCGGAAGAGAACGCCACAGTCCCAGAGGCCGCATCGCCCTGATGCGGTCGGTGGCGGACGGAGAATTGGAAATCAAGAAGGCTTTTGGCGAGGAAATGTATTTTTGCCTGGGCTGCCTGGCCTGCACCACCGCCTGCCCAGCAGGCGTTGACTACCCCAGGTTATTTGAGGCCGCTCGAGCCGACGTCGAAGACTCACGGGTCATGGACACCCCGGAACGGAGATTCTGGCGCTGGCTGAGTCTGCGGGTCATTTTTCGCGCGCCGGCAAGGCTAAAAATGATCGGCCGTCTCCTGGGAATGGTTCAAAAATTCGGCTTGGACAGTATCGCGAGAAAGCTGCGATTGACCTGGTTCTTGCCTCCGTCCCTGCGTCGACTCGAAGCCAGAGCACCCCGGGTGGCCTCCGCTTTCAGCGATGAACTGATACCCGATTTTCTCGCGTCCAACCCGGAACACTACCGCGTTGGGTTGCTCACGGGGTGCATTCAGGACATTTGTTATCCGGATATCAACCGAGACACTGCCGAAGTTCTGGCCGCGGCGGGTTGTTCGGTATTGACGCCAAGACAACAGGGGTGTTGCGGTTCCCTGCACGCTCACAATGGCGATTTGAACACGGCACGGGAACTCGCCCGGAAACAGATCGATTCCTTTGATCTCGAGCATTGTGACGCCATCATCACCAATGCGGCTGGTTGCGGATCCCATTTGAAGCACTACGGCCCTCTGCTGGCCGAAGACCCGGAATACGCTGCGAAGGCTCTCCAATGGGATGCGAAAGCAAAAGACATCCACGAATGGCTTGTGGAGATAGGCTTTCAACTGGAGCAGGATACGATCCCGAACTCCATCAAAGGAACCTATCACGAAGCCTGCCATCTTTGCCATGGACAGAAGATTTCCGCTCAGCCCCGTTCGTTGCTTCATCAATTGAATGGAATGGACTGGGTTGAACTGCCCAATCCCACACTCTGTTGCGGCAGTGCCGGCATCTACAGCATCACCCAACCTGAACAAGCCACTGAGCTGCAGGTCCAAAAATGCCGGGCAATTGTGGAGACCGGCGCCACAGTCGTGGCCGTTGCAAATCCGGGTTGCCATCTTCAAATAACGCAAGGTCTTGCCGATCAAGGCCGCGATGACATCCAAGTGAAACATCCCATTTCACTCCTGGCCGAATCGTTGCGGAAGAAATCTCCCCAGGTTCACCATTGAGCCGCCCTGACTCCATTGAAATCAGTCACTTTGCTCTCCGTCCCCGCAGAGCGCTGAATGTGAAACATTCAGGAAATGAACGGAAGGGCTTTTTGATTCGCTGGAAAGGTGGCTTTGGCTGCGTGCACCCCTGGCCAGAGTTGGGTGATGCTCCGGCGACCGAACAGCTCCGACTGCTGGCAGAGGGCAAAACAAGCCCCTTGATCAACCGTGCTCTCGACTGCGCCCGTATGGATGGGGCTGCCCGGCACGAAAACCTGAACCTATTTACCGGTCTCACGGTCCCGGCCAGTCATGCCACCGCACCGCAGGGATTGACTTCCGATGAGATAGATCCTTGGTGCTCTCAAGTCAGGCTCCAAGGATTCACCACCGTAAAACTGAAACTGAGGGCAGGGGGACGGGTGGCCCGAAGCACCCTTCAACAGTGGATGGAGGCAGATGAGGTCCTGCGGTTCCGGCTTGATTTCAACGAAACTGGAACCCTCCCCTTCTTTGAGGACTGGTTGGATCAAATGCCCCAAACGTGGCAACAACGACTTGATTTCATCGAAGACCCTGTATGCTGGTCGGAAGAACTCTGGACTTGGTGGGGTCAAACCCTTCCTGTTCCTGCAGCGGTCGATAGACAAGGTCAGGCCGCCGATTTGTGGGGACCTGTGGGATCTGCAACCTGGCGGATCGTGAAACCAGCCTTGGAGTCAGGACCGCCAGCGGGACGGTGGCCTTCGCAGCGTGTCGTTTTCACCAGCTACATGGATCACGCCCTCGGTCAGAGCGTCGCCGCTTGGGAAGCGGCCCAGAGCCATGGCGTCACCGCAGGGTTGATGACCCACCATCTGTATGAGGAAGATGCCTTTTTCAACAGGCTGGCTCAATCAGGACCCAACTGGAATATTTCCAACGTTTTACCCGGAACCGGTCTTGGGTTTGACGATCTCCTTAATGGCCTGGCCTGGGTCCGGCTTGCAGATTGAGAGTCCCCCCAACAAAAGAGCCCTGCTTGTTAGGGCAGGGCTCAAAAAACCTCGTTGGATACCGGAATCAGAAATTGGCAGTGGCACCGACATGCCAACGTCCGCCATCATCGATCCCATCGAGATTGCGGTCAGAGAGTGGAATACCGTAATCGAGGCGCAAGCGGAACCAATCACTATAGAGCCAGCGAAGACCGACCCCGACGCTTTGCAATTCCACTTGGTTGGGTTCATCGGGCAACTTGTCCGTATTCGACAATGTGGCCGCATCGTAGAAGGCTAGGAACCGCAGGCTGTCGGTTTCATTTTTCCAGTTGGCAGCTTTGGCGATGGAAAGCTCAGGAGTATAGACTTCCACACCTCCGAGGAAACCTTCATCTCCTCTGGCCACCCGTTGTTCGAAACCACGGACCGTGTCGTAACCACCGGCACCGAGCTGTTCGCTGGCGAGCAGGTTGCGGGTGGACAACTGGCCTTCGGCACGAAGACGGGCCGTCCATTGTTTCCACAGTTGCTGCTGGCGCTCAATTTTGGCATTGAAATAGACATAAGAAGGATCCGCTCCGGCACGGGAACGTTCGAACACCTCCGCCGTGTTTTGATTGGTCAAGTTGCCCGGAGCTCCCACCACTGTGAAATTCCCTGAAGTCATACCAGTCTTGTCACGAGTCACCGTGCTCAAACCAGCGCTGAGCTGGAAGATTTCAGTGGTGACGTCAAAAACTTGCAGCCCGCCAAATTCCAAGTTGTTGTTGCTGGATTTGTAGTCAAAACCAAAGGTCAATTGGTTCACCCAGTTCTCCGGGGAATACACCGGGATGGAGTAGCGGGCACTCAACTGAGTGCTGTCGCCACCTTCATTGATGGGGATACCATCCGGTCCGGGAATATCGGCATTGACGCTGACATAGGACGCCAACAAGGTCATCCACGCCCGCCAGGGCAAGGGACCCGTGTAAACCAGAGAGTGTCCCACGACTTTTTGAAACTCGGAGTCGGCACTGAGTTGGTAACTGACCGCCTGATCAGGTCCAAAGGCATCCCCGAAATTGAACCCAAAAAGAAACCGGTCTTCGCCAAGCACCTCGGTCCCGGAATTTTCGTATCCTACGTAGTAGCTGTTCGGATCGCTTTCATAGGCCTTGAGAATAATGTCCGTCGTGCCGAACTCAGAACCCGGGGAGTAAACCAAGTCCACTTTGCGGTAGGGGCTGCGGTTGATCCAGTTGAGATCAGTGAGAATTTGATTGGAACGAATGTCATCTCCCGACCGGATCGACATTTGACGCACCAAATATTCCTCCATATCAGCACTCACACCATCCACGCGGATTCGGTTGACCTTGGACTCAATGACCACCATTTGGACCACCCCTGAGGTGATGTCCTGCTCCGGAAGCAGCACGTCCACAACCGGAAGGCCGCCGCGCCGGTAGGCCAAAATGACCGCTTTAACCATTTCATCAAGGGAAGCAAGGGAAACAGGTTTTCCCAAATACCCCTGAATTTCCTTCCCGACCTGCTCCGGCAGGTAGGCGAAATCATGCCAGATGCCTTCAACGCCAGGCCAACCATCAGGACGGACATCGCCCGGTGTCGGAACCAACACCACGCCCCGCAGGGAATCGACCAGCATTTCGTGGGAAAGACCTGCCGAAGCCGATGGATCCAACTCGAAACGTCCCATATTGTCCACCTTCAAAGGCCCCTGCCCCGTGCCGGTTGCAATCGCATCCCTGGTCTGCATGATCGCAGCCTGCTGGTCCGGAGGAAGTGCTTCGAGCAAAATTTCCGTTCCATCCGGGGTTGTCACGGTCTGCTGTCCCAAAACCATACCCGGGACCATCGCGACAAACGCGACGCCCTTAATCCACTGCCTCATGTTCCCTCTCATATCTGCCATTTGGGATTGGTAAAATCTGTCTGCAAGGAGGGCATATCATGGTTGCCCCCCAAATTGAAAGTCTTTTTTCAGAAATACCTGCCACTTCTTGCGAAAAATCCCCTCAAGGTCAAGCCCCTTTTCTGTTTTTCCGAGTTTTCTCAAAATTGCGTACTTCTGAAGCTCATCGGGTCCCGCCATCGGAAAGGAGAGGCTTTTCCGCAAAATCCGACGGCACCGCAAATAGTTTTGTGTTCCGGGACTCCGGAAGACTTTCCAGCAGGATTTGCACCGTACCTCGACGTTCGCCATCCTGATAGACGACGCGAACAGGAATTCTGCCGCCAGAAGGACCATCTGACGCCAGTAAATCGAAATCGCCAAAAGCTCCACGCAGATGCGCCGGCAACCCTGCAATGACTTTGGCCAAGAATTTCTGAAATTCCTGAAGAACCTCAAAATCCTGAGGAACCACCCCTACCTGATTGATGGGAGCCAGAGAATAGACACATTTCAGAAGATCCCCTTCCCAGGCCTCCACCTTTTCAATCGATTGATCGCCTAGTTTTGCCGGGCCAGCCTCTTTGTAGGTCGTTTGGGGAGCTTTTTCAGCGGCATTGCGTCGCTCTTTGGCGGCATGCAGCTGATCGATTACTTCCCGGTATTGCTCCCTTTCGGCAGCTGGCAGTCCGGCTACTTTCTTTTCAATTGCTTCAATTTTGGCGTTTTCAGCCAACAAAAGCCTCTCTGCCACTTTGGAGGCGATTTCTGGATCAATCGGCGTGTAAGACTTCAATTTCTGGTTCACAATCCAAATCCGCCCGGCTTTGTGCGAGAAAAGCATGGACTGACCGGTTCCTGGCGTTTCGATGACGAGGAGCCCGTCTTTGATATGGAGATTCTGCACAGCTTCTCCCTTGGCCCCATTTTTCCCCTCCTTGCCATAAACCAATTCCACTTCCGCTCTCAAGAGAGCAGGGGCCAAAAGGGCTGCCAGCAGCCCCCAAACAGGGCGGAACAAAAGTCGGGAGATCATGATGACAAACTAGATTGATTGACTTCCTGACTCAAAACCGGTCACGAATTTTTTTGGCGACCTCCGCT
>JADZAX010000157.1 GCA_020852405.1 Verrucomicrobiales bacterium | reverse complement strand
TAACCCCATTGGAAGAGGGCCAGATTTTCACGACGATTGATACCTCCTGCCTGGTCTTTCTTGGAGCCTCCCTTGCAGGTCTGGCTCCATTCATTGCAGGTTTTGAAGGCACTCCTGGCGTCCTCCCATTTGCCAAGTTGCATCAGGACCATGCCGTAGTCGTAATACATGCCGCCGGAGGAGACCCCGTAGTCTTCGCAAAGAGTCGCTCCGAAATCGCCAAACAATTTGCCGAAAGCTTCGCTGGCACCGGCAAAGTCGCCTGCCTGGGCCAGTTCTGATCCTTTGAAATAAAGTCCTTCCACATCGTCCTGGGCCCGGACCGAGGGCAGCAAATTGGTCGCCAGAATGCCCGAGGCGATCAGAAGCGCTGGGATGAGACGGGAAGTGGGGGGAATAACCGGTCGGGACTTCATGACGTGAGTGATGACTGCAAAGAGGGTGTTCAATGGAGGAACTGCGGAAAACAAGGCCTGTCAGTAAACAATGCTTCCTTTTTTTACCGAAAAGAGTCGGAAAATGCGAGCATTTTCGCCCGTGATGGGGACGATTAGGACGCCTGATGCCATCAGGTCACTTGTCCAAGGTAAAAGTGTCGATGCCGGACTCGGCCAGACAATTCATGACATCGACGAAACGCTGGCTGGATGCCGCATCATCAGAATGAACGAGAACCGACGCCTTGGTTCCCACCAGATCGGCCACCCGACGGTAGTCATGCAGACGGGATCTGAGGGAGGGGAGTGAACGGCTTGTCGGATCGCTTTCCAACAATTCGTCGTTCGCAAAAATCTTGCCTTCCTGATCCAAGGTCACTTGGTAGATCGGCAGAGGTTCTTTTTGGAGAGGCACCGAGGAATCCTGGCTTGGCAAATGGGTTGCCAGGTCGGTTTCACGGGGATCGATGGTAGAGGTAACGAGGAAAAAGATGAGCAGCAGGAAACTGACATCGATCATCGAGGAAATGTCCAAACCTGGTTCATCGGCGGACTCCGAGCAGAGAGAAGCAGAGGGGCCGGTTCGCCGGGTCATGGGAGGGATCGCGTTGGGTTCGCTTCAATTGTCTTGGAAGCCGGTGATGGTCACATTCTTGATCCCGGCCTTGGCGATGGAATTCAAGACATCGATGAAGCGCTGTCCTTTGGAGGCGTCATCGGCTGCCACAACCACCAACGGATCGGACTGGGACAACTTGGCGGCATCAACGTATTGTTTGAGACGTTCGTTGAGCAAGGGAAGGTCACGTTTGGTGGCGTCAGTCTCCAGCGGTTCATCATTGAGAACCACATTGCCTTCGGCGCTCACTTGGATAGTCATCTGGTCGACCTTGACCTGGGTGGCTTCGCGGGACTGCGTGGTGGGCAACTTCATGCCCAGATCGGTTTCCTTGGGGTCGATCGTGGATGTCACCAGGAAATAAATCAGCAGCAGGAAGCTGACATCAATCATTGAAGAGATGTCCAACTCCGGTTCGTCGACCTCGGGTGCGGGGAATTTGCGTGGCATTTGGGAGCGGAGGGGGGAGAGGGGCTCAGAAATTGACCTTGAAGGTGGCAAAGATCACGTCATTGACCTGTGCGGCGGCGGCGGCGGTGACCACTTTTTTGATGTATTTGGTGGGCACCTCCCGGTCCGCCCGCAGGTGGAGACGGATCGGAGATTGGCGGGATTCCACCATCTTCTCCCGCTCTTTGTCGACATACTCGGTGATCTGTTCGCTGGTATTGAAGACCATGCTCGCGGTGGGACCTTTGATGATGACCTCTCCGGTGTCCTCATTGAGGTCGACATTGATGAGGATTCGCCCTTGGGCATTGGTCTGCACCTCACCGGTGTCGGCCACCGGCACCTTCACGTTTTTGTCGATTTGGACAACGATCATGTGAGAGCTGACCATGAAGAAGATCAAAAGGAGGAACACCAAGTCGATCATCGACGAGATGTCCGGCTTGAGATCCTCTGCCGGCGGCGCCATTGCCTCTCTGAGTTTCGAGGAAGCCATACGAGAAGTTTACCAAATGTGGGACAGCAAAGGAAGCTTTTTTTGGGGGAGAATCCGGATCAACCTTCGGCGATGCCTTCGGGAACCTTGGCGAGTTGCTGATCAGCGTTCACCGTGGCAATGGCGGCGCTCAGGCCTTCTTCAGCGGTCCGTTGAACATCGGCCACCATGGCGTTGAGCTTGTTTTTGAAGAACACAAAGAAGAACAGGCAGGGAATGGCCACGATCAGACCCGCCGCGGTGGTGATCAGTGCTTCGGAAATCGCCGAAGCCATCTTGCCGGGGTCGGCCCCTTTGCTGGTGTTGAGGGCGTCGAACGCCTTGATCATCCCGGAAACCGTTCCAAGCAGTCCCACCATGGGGGCGGCGGCTGAAATGGTGGAGAAATATCCCACCCAAGTCATGTAGGCCGGATTTTCTTTCGAAGCGAAATCGGCCATGGCGTTTTCCACTTTTTCGCGACCGAGTGATTCAGGCTCGGTGGCATCAACAAAGGGCAGGGCATTCGCCATCATCCGCCCCAGGTAACTCGGGCTCGCTGCGGAATGCTCGATGGCGCTGCGGACCCGGACTTCGGCCATGTTCGACAGAATGGCGTGTTTCAATTCCGGGGGGGCAAATTTCCCTTTGGTCAACTGCATGAAGTTGTAGACAGCCAGAGTGATCATGGCCACGGAAAAGAGGGCCAAGGGATACATGGCCCATCCACCGGCAAGGGCCATTGACCACAGGGTTTTCTTGGGGGGTTCTGCGTCAGCCGCAGCCGCCGCGTCCTGACCAAAGGCGTTCACGCCGACGAGAACAACTCCGACGACGATGACAGTGAGCAACCAAGGGGCGAGGCGCTGAAAACTCGATTTTTGCATGGGGTAGTGTATTGGATGTTCCAGTGGGAATGTGGGACTTTTTTGCTCGAATTCAGACCATCTGTAAAGCAAATTCGATAGGTAGGAAACGGAAATGAAAGATTTCTTGTTGGGTCTGGTGGTGGATTTCAGCCTTATGGAGTGGCGGTGAGCTGAAGAAAGAGGGATTCCAAGCTTTCAATTTCCGGAATCCTGGCTGAAACCGTTGTGCGGATTTGGTCGACCGTCCCCAGGGCGATGAGTCGGCCTCCACTGATGATGCCCACCCGATCGGCCAATTCCTCGGCCACATTGAGCAGGTGGGTGGAAAGGAAGACGGTCGTTCCATTCAGGCTTCGTCGCTTCAACTCATCCTTCACGATGCGCGCATGTTTCGGATCCAGACCTACCATCGGTTCGTCGATGATGATGACTTCTGGATCGTGCATCAGGGCCGACGCGATCGCCAGCCGTTGCCGGGTCCCATGACTGAGTCCTTCGATGCGGCGTGTGGCCACGGATTCCAGGGAGAACCTGGAAAACAAGGCTGTGGTGGCCTCCCGGACCTGTTGCCGTCCGATGGAAAAAAGGTCGCCGATGAATTCCATGAACTCCAGCGGGGACAGTTTTTCATAGAAAACCGCCACATCGGGAATGAAGCCGATACGGCGTTTGGCTTCGAGCGGTGCTGATCCCAAATCATGACCGCAAATGGAGACCGTGCCCGACGTGGGGCGAAGCAGTCCGGTGAGAATTTTAATGGTGGTGGTTTTCCCGGCGCCGTTGGGGCCCAAAAAGGCAAAAAACTCACCCTGGGGAATGTCGAGATTCAGCCGGTCCAGAGCGACCAACGGGGCATAATTCATGCACAAATCGCGTATTTGAATCATTTTTCGGTGGGGGCTGCGAACGGCTCGGAACTGACATCTATGCCAAAGGAAGTTTCCGCCTGCAATGGTTCTCCGGCCTGACTGAGATAAATTTTGATCCATTGGTCCGCCGGCAGCGGCAATCGGATGAGATAGACCGGTAGTTTTTGATTTCCCACGACAATGATGCCCCGGCGAGCGGAAGGCTGCCCGACCGGAGGATTGGATCCCTCGGCCAAGGAATTCTTGAGTCCCTGGGTCCAGGCGGATACCATGGGAAACCAAGGAGTCGCGACATCTGGGGTGACCTCGATACCGGGGCGGCTCCGGAAGAGTGTTTGCCCTCCGGAGATCACATCGGTTCCGAGACCTCCTTGATCCACATCATAGCTGAAGATCACCGAAACATCCTGCCCGGGCAGGCGGATCAGCAACTGACCGGCCTTGGGCTCGTAGCCATGGGAAAAGGACAGGTGCCCCCGCCAAAAGGCGCCCGTGCGCCCCTTGGGGGAGCCTTCCGAGGCTGACTCCAAGGAACCTGTTACCGAGAGGTCTCGCAGGCTCAGAGGATCCTGGGGGCGGTGGGATCCGCTCAGGGTAGCCTGGCCGATGCGCTTCCCCTGTTCCGAAATGAGGAGCAACGTGGAACTGTTGGAGGAGAAAAACGCTTCCATGGGTTCATGGAGGTCGACCGGGGTCATACCCTCCTCGGGTGGAAGGGTGTGTTTTCTGATGAGCAGGCCCACTGTCCCAAGCCAAAAAACAAGAATGAACAGCTGTAAGAGGCGGGACCACATGGCGGCTGACGGGAAAAGGGGCCTCAGGAATTAGCCAGCGCGAAGACCACGAAAAGGATGATCAAGGGCAGGATGATATATAAGAAGACCTTCACGTAACTGATGGGACGCTCACCCGCGATGGCGCCGGTATATCCGTTGACGAGCATTTGATAATGTTTCGTCCCGTAAGTGTAACTAACAAGCCAGATCGGAACCAGAATGTGTTTGAAGGTTCGGTGGAAATACCGGGTGGAGACGCGGAGCTGGGCGTGGGTGTCACCCGGC
>JADZAX010000156.1 GCA_020852405.1 Verrucomicrobiales bacterium | reverse complement strand
TCCGCGTCTTCATCGACGCCGTCGTCGTCAATGTGCTCGAAAACCAGGACGGGGACATCATCAACAACGCCGCCTCCCTGACCCTGCTGGAAGACACCGACAACGATGGCAGTGCCGATGACACCGTAATCCGCACCGCCAACGTCGACGTCGAGATCGTCGAACCCTCCGTCAGCGTTGCCAAGTCCATCACCAGCATTCCCGCCAATCCCGACGCCGGCGACACCGTCTCCTACCAGATCGTGATCACCAACACCGGCGACATCGACGCCTTCGACGTCACGTTCCTGGATCGTCTGCCCTCAAAGGTCCGGATGGAAGCCGGAAGCTTTACGGCCATCCGTTTCAGCGACAGTGGCGATGTGTCCGGGTTTTTCACGCTCAATGCCGCCGGTCTTGGAACCGACACCATCAGGGAGAGAGGGTTCGGCTTCACCCTCGCGGCCAACGATAGCATCACCCTGACCTACGATGTCACTATTGGGGAGACTGTTTTTGACGGTGAACGCCAGACCAACGACGCCGATTTGGAATGGACCTCGACTTCCGGCAGCAATGCCGACGAACGCGGCGGAGATGGAGATCCCGACCAAGTCGCAGACCCACTTGATCCAAACGACTATGAGACCGAGGATGGCACCACGTTCGTGCCCAACCTTCTGGGATACAGCTTTGACAAAAGCATCTTCTCCACGTCGCTGGACCACACCGAGGCAGACAGTGGAACCGACCCGGCCATCACCGATCTCACCATCGGCGAGACCGTGACCTATGCCCTGACCGCCACCTTCGCAGAGGGAAGCACCCCCAATGTGGTTATCGCGGACATCATCGACACCACCCAGGGCATTCTCTCCATCGAGACGATCACGATCGTGGCGGGAGACAATATTTCCAGTAGCAGAGGATCCATGGACACCCTGGTGCGGACACTGGGAGACCTGAACTTCGACGGCTACACTGACAGCTTTTCCATCGACTTCGGCACAGTGGTGAACAACGCCCTGAACAGCGCCGATCCCGAGGCCGACCGGATCACGGTGTATGTCACCGCCCGGGTTGTCAATGTTCTCGCCAACCAGAACGGGGACATGATCCACAACGACGCCACGCTGACCTACCGCGAGGATCTGAACGACGACGGCATCATCGATGACTCCGACGGAGACACGGTGCTGACAGATTCCGAGGATGTCGAACTGGTCGAACCCGCCGTCACCATCGACAAGGCCGTCAACAACCCGACGCCGAAACTCAACGAGGTGCTGACCTACACCCTGACCATCACCAATGACAATACCCTCGGCAATGCCGACGCATTCGAAATCAGCATCCTTGACCGCCTCCCCGTGGGGCTCACTGTCGAACCGGGCACCGTCACGCTGAATATCCTCGGCTCGCCGGCCCATCTCTCCACGATCATTTCCGACACGAGTGACTCCCGGAATCTCCGGCTCGTTCTCGACCGACTTGATGAGGGAGAATCCGTGGAAATCGTCTACCAGGCCCGCGTCACCAGCGATATTGCCTTCTACCGGGCGGTGCTGCCCAACACGGCCGACATTGAGTGGACTTCCGCCGAAGGCACAGTCACTGATGAACGCGGGGGCGACGGCGATCCCGACAATGCGGCGGATCCCTCGGATCCGAATGACTATGAGCATGGCGACGATGAGTCTGTCGAGGTCCACCAGCCCGATCTGCGAATCGTCAAAGATGACGGCGGTGTTTCCATCTTCCCCGGTCAGGCGGTGACCTACACCATTACCATGACCAACCAAGGACGTGCCACCGCCCTTGATGTTCACATCACTGACGACATCAGTTACTACCTTTCCAACGGCTTCACCCTTGTCGAGGCCTCCGATGGGGGAACCCTCAGCGGGGGCAAGGTGAGATGGAACCTACCCGACATGCTGGTGAATGATCAAGTCACGGTATCCTTGACCCTACGTGCCCCATCGGTGATTCCCGCCGGATTGGAGGTCGTCACAAACACCGCGGTGGCCCACCATCTCGATATCGATCCAACCCCGCCGGATAACACCGAGGACGAGGATACCCCCATCGCGGCGAGGCCCGATCTCACGGTGACCAAGGACGACCACCTCACCTATGCGAATGTCGGGGACACCGTGACCTACACGATTGTTTACGACAATGTCGGCAACCAAGTGGCTTCCGGCGTCGTCATTACCGACACCCTGCCACCAGGAGTGGAGTTCATCTCCGCAACCCATGGCGGCCGTCTCAGAGGCGGCAGGGTAATCTGGGAAATCGACACCCTCCGTCCACATGACGGCAGCACCGTGGAAGTCACAGTCAGGATTCTGACCGCCGGACTCAAGGTCAACACGGTTGTCATCGAGGATGACGGCAGCGGCGGACCCGACCCGACGCCGGAGAACAACCACGATGCCGACCAGACCATCTCCAAAACTGGTTTCCGCTACGATTCCAACCAGAATTTCCTCTTCGACAGGGGCAATTTGCAGAAGCCCACCCTCGGTTTTGATGGCTGGAGGGATCAATTGGTCCGGTGGTTCCCCGAGCATGAAATGATCCGCAACAGCCAGGTACCGGTCGTGCTTGCCACCCACATGAACTCAGGACTGGCCCAACCCGGTTCGACGATCACTCTGGAAGTCTACAATGCCCGAGGGGAACTCATCGCGGAACAAAGCGTGATCGCTGACACGGGCGGCAACTGGCTCGCCACTTTCAGCACAGACAATGTCAACGAGCAACCTTCCCGCATTGTCATGAAACAGACCTGGACGTCGGCAAACCCTTTCGATCAGACCGGTTACAATTACCGCACCTACTTTGCCCCGGCCTTCAGCACGGCCACCTACTATACGGAAGAACTCTCCGTATGGAATGTGACCGGCAAACGGCAAGCCACCGAGGTCCTGGATCTCTTTGACAGCTGCGAGTGTGTGCTCAAGATGGATTGGAACAATACCACCTATGAGTTCAGCGCCCGAGGAGCCCTGCAGAGTTCCAGCGGCAACTAATCGGCTTGTTCAAAAACAAAAATTACTAAACTTTCCATAATTTTTTGCTTGCGTATTATAATTTCCATACTTATAGTATCCAGTAACTGAATATCACCATGAAAATCTCACCCAGCTATCCCACCGCATCTTCCTTGGCGTTTGTCGGCGCGTCACTCGCAGTGGCGACGTTGCTGTCAAGCTGCCAGCTTCCTGGCCAACTCGATCATGCCGATTCGAATGGCTCTTTCACCGGTCCCATCAACGATCCCGCCAATGTCCTAGATGAGTCCTACGAGCCCAAGTCCCAGGACGAAAGAGATCTGGAAGCGCGCATTGTGGAAAATGGTGAAGCCTTCCTGACCGACTCAGCGCGCACCTATGCCCGCGAAGGTGAATCTGCCGTGGCAGCCTCATTTGCCCATAGCGGAGGAGTCCCCAAGGAAGCGTGGTGGACAAGCTCCCCCTCCCGTCCGCTGCTCAACGGTGATGGCAAAACAGCCCACCTCGGTCTGGATGAGATCTACCAGCGCACGCTGGCCCACTCTTCCCAGGTCAGGGTCTTCGCTTCGCTGCCCCTGATCCGAGAAACCGCCATCGGTGAAGCCGAAGGAGCCTTTGATCCCGAGCTTTTTTCACAGGCGCGATATGACTCAACCCATGAGCCAACCGGAACCGTTCTTGAAACGGGCAATCCGAACGATTTCTTCCGTGAAACCGGCTGGACCTATGAAGGCGGGGTGCGCAAGCGCTTCCTCCCCGGAACGTCGGTCTCGGTGACTCAGGAGTTGAACCAGAAAGAAAACAATTCCGAGTTTTTCATCCCCGGAAATCAGGGCCGCGCCAATCTGAAATTGTCAGTGATGCAGCCCCTGCTCCGCGGCGCCGGCATCAAATACAACCGGACGATGATGCAGATCGCCAAACTCGATGCCGAAACCGGTTACGATGAATTCATCCGGCAGCTGGAGACCCACCTCATGGAGGTCAACCGCTCCTACTGGGCTCTCTATCTCGGCCGTGCGGTCTACCTTGACAAGCAACGCCTCGTCTCCGAAACCCAAAGCGTGGTCGACGAGCTGAGCAAGCGCGGCAATCTCGACGCCATGGCGAGCCAGATGTCCCGGGCCCGGAGCGCTCTCGCCACCCGGAAGTCGGATATTGTCCGCTCGGAACTGGCTATCAAGAACGCCGAATCACGCCTCCGCGCTCTCATCAATGATCCGTGGTTCATCGAGTCCGGCATCTCCGAAATCGTTCCGGCCGATATGCCGGTGGCCGCCCCGGTGGCTCCCGACTTCGGTCACAGTGTCGCCGAAGCCCTCACTTTCCGCCCTGAAATCAAGCAGGCAGAAAACCACCTGCTGGCTTCGAGCCTGCGGGAAGGCATGGCCAAGAATGAAAAACTGCCCACCGTCAACGCCATCGGAGAAATCGGCATCTCGGCCCTCCGAGGAGAAGGCGATGTCGGCGGGGCCTACCGTGGCCAGTATGACGACGGCGTGCCAACCTGGGGTGTCGGCCTGATCGCGAGCATGCCTCTGGAACGCCGCGCCGCGAAAGCCGTCCATCTCCGCACGCAGTTGGAAATGCGCCAAAAGCAGGACCAACTCCGATCCACCATGGACACCGTGCTGCTTGAAGTCCAGATCGCCCACCGCGAGGTCATGACCGCCTGGCCCGATGCCAAGGCAAAATGGGAAGCCTCCAAAGCCGCCGACCAGGAACTCGAAGTGCTCAAGAGCCGCCGTGGAGTCGACGCCGATGCGGGAGAGACTTCAACCAGCCTGTATCTGGAAAAACTGCTCGACTCCCAGGAGCGCGGCGCCTATGCCCGCGAGGAATTCCTCCGCTCTTTGGTCGTCTATAACTCGGCTTTGACCAATCTCGACCGCGCCAAGGGCACGCTGCTCCAGCAGGAGGAAGTCGGCATTGATCGGACCAAGGATGATCAGAATCTGCCGATCATCCGCCTCGCCAAGGAAGCCGCTGCCCAGAAAGCAGAAGCCTCCTACGAGATCCAAAAGTAGGACCGGCTCTGGAGGGAGAGACTGCCGCGGCGCTGACACGACGCCCGCTTCCAGGTCTCTCCCGATCCGTCCTGCCAGCACCTGCAAACGGCAGGGAAACCTCCTCCGGGAGTGACCAGAAGCGCAAACAATCCACACCTCATGCCGGCAACATCTCCAGCCAAAAGGCACCGCAGGGAAGGAACCTGGGCAACGCTCCGGAGACAGTATGCCCCCGCGGGATACCTCGGTTGGCTCGGCCATGAGCTGTCGTCCTCCGTGGTCCGCCGCCGCAATCCAGAGTCGTGGGACGACCAGCTCATCCTTGCAGAAATCAACGCCCGCGGCCCCGGACTCCGGGACGCCTCTGGCGAGAAACTGCAATCCCTGAGCCACCGGCTCCGGGAGGAAGCCCGCTCCGGTCGTCCACTCGCCCAGTATGTGGCTCCGGCGTTCGCGCTCGTCAGAGAAAGTTCGCGACGGGTTCTGAACCTGTTCCATCACGAGGTGCAGATTCTCGCCGGCCTGGCCATGTGCCGGGGAGCCATCGCGGAAATGGCCACCGGGGAGGGCAAGACCCTCGTCCAGTCACTCGCGGCATACGCCCGTGCTCTGGCAGGCAAAGGCGTCCATGTCGCCACGGCGAATGCCTACCTCGCCGAGCGTGACCACGAATTCGCCCAGCCGCTTTATGACTTCCTGGGCCTGACCTCGGCCTTGCTGCCTGAAAAACAATCCACCGCGGTCAAACGCGTCGCCTATGCCGCCGACGTGACCTATGGGACCGGCACGGAGTTCGGATTCGACTACCTCAGGGACCAGTTGGAGTTGTTCAAAATGCCCAAGCCCCGTCTGGGAGACCGGTTCTCCCGGGCTGTGCTCGGGGAAAATGCGGCCCCCCTCCCAGGACTGGCCCAACGAGGCTTGAGTTTTGCCATCATCGACGAAGTCGACAGCATTCTCATTGATGAAGCCAGCACCCCGCTGGTCATCAGCACGCGAAAGGAAGGCCCCCACGGCGCTCCGGCCCCTTTCTTGGTGGCCCGGGACCTGGCCTCCAGATTGGAGCAAGGTGTGGATTTTTTCATCGAGAGCGGAGCCATCCGTCTCAGTCCCGAGGGTGAGGCAAGGATCCAGTCAGGAGAATTCCCCGTGCCATGGGCCGATCTGAGGCGTCCCTGGGGCCGGTATGTCGAGAATGCCCTGCGCGCCCGTCTTCTTCTGAAACGGGATGTCACCTACATCGTACAGGATGGCAAGGCGGTCATCATCGATGAGTTCACGGGTCGGGCTCGCCCCGAGAGCTCCTGGAGAGACGGCCTTCCTCAGGCCGTCGAAGCGAACGCCGGGATCGAGATCAGCTCCGAGTCGGAAAGTGCCGCCAGTATTTCCCGCCAACGATTTTTCCGGCTCTATGATGCCATCGCCGGTATGACCGGCACGGCCATGACCGCCGCGGGCGAGTTCTGGGAAATTTTCCGACTTCCGGTCATTTCCATTCCCCGTCACAAGCCGAGCCGGGCTGTCTTTGAGCCACACCGGGTCTTCACCTCTGAAAAAGCCAAGTTCCTCGCCGTGGTCGAGGACATTTCGCGTCGACACCAGGCTGGACAGCCGGTTCTGGTCGGTTCCCGGACCATCCGGAACAGCGAGATCGTTTCCACCCTGCTGACCGCATCCGGCATTCCCCACAAGGTCCTCAATGCCCGGCAGGACAGCGAGGAAGCCGCCATCATCTCAGCTGCCGGGGAACCCGGGGCGGTCACGATCGCCACGAACATGGCGGGACGGGGCACCCACATCGCGCTCGGCACCGGTGTCGAAGCCCTCGGAGGACTCCATGTCATCAGCCTGGAAATGGAGGAGTCGCGCCGCATTGACCTACAACTCACGGGCCGCACCGCCCGCCAAGGCCGCGCCGGATCCAGCCAGATGTTCCTCTCCGCGGAAGACCACCTGCTGGCGCGTCATTATCCGAACGCGGCGCAACGACTCAGTGAGGCCCGCTGCGACGAACGCGGTGAAGTCAAGCCCACCAGCTGGGTCCAATGTTTTGAGAAGGCCCAACACCAGGCCGAACGCTCGCGTTATGAATCCCGGATCGCTCTGATGCACCGGGATGAGTGGCTCACCGAAACCAAACGCCGACTCGGCTGAACATCCCGTCCTTTGACCCTCCAGGAACCCCGTCAAGCCATGAAAACCCTGCCGCTTTGGTTGCTCACCATTATTGGTCTCCTCCCGACTGTCCTGTTGCCAGCCCAGGAGGTGGTGGGCGTCAGCGAACCCGTCCATCTCGTCGATCTCGCCTTTCCGGAATCCGGCATCATCAGCCAGATTTCCGTGAAAGAGGGAGAGAAGGTGAAAAAAGACCAGGTTCTTGCCAGTCTCGACAACCGTGTCCTGGACACCCAGCTCCGCATCGCCAGAATCCGCGCCGCCAGCTCCGCAAAAATTCAATCATCCCAGTCGGAATGGGAAATGCGCTCAAGGCGTCTCAAGCAGCTCGAAGCCCTCGCCAGCAGGGGCAGCGCCAACGAAGACGAACTGGCCAAGGCGCGCAGTGACGCCGCCACCGCCGAGGCGGAATTGCAGCTGGCCAGCGAGGAAATGGAACAACACAAAATCGAAGCAATGCAGATCGAGGCCCAAATCGACCAACGCACTTTGCGCAGCCCGATCGACGGGGTGGTGACGCGCGTTTTCCGGGAACAGGCGGAAAACGTCTCCCCCTCCGACCCTGTCGTCCTTTCCTTGGCACAACTCGACACTCTGGAAATCGTGATGCATGTCGATCCCGCCCAGGCAGCCCTCCTCCACCAGGGGCAATCCCTTCAGGTGACCTCCTTGCAGGACGGCGCGAAAGGGGACGCCACGGTGGCTTTCATCAGTCCCGTGACCGACTCCGCGAGCGGCACCACCCGAGTCAGGCTGACGCTGCCAAATGCTGAAGACCTTCACCGCAGCGGCGTCAAATACCGGGTCCAACTCGGCCAGGGGGTCGCCGCCGCGGAGCGCTGAGGCTCGCTCAGCCCACCCGCACAAAACCCTTACCGGGAAGCTGCTTCACCAAACGTTTCATCTCCAGCATCAACAGCGTGGTGGAAACGGTTGACGCGGCCAGCCCCGTCCGCGCAGTCAGTTCCTCGATCTGCACCCCGGAGGAGCTCAGCTCCGCGAGCAGACTTTGCTCATCCCCACTTAACATGCCTGCTGCCATGACCGCTGCGGAAGGCCGCTTTGTTTCAGAAACAACCGCTCCCCCGTCATCCTCTTGGGAACTGAAATCCAGCTCATCGTCGGCCGCCACTTCCGTTGCCCGTGGCCTTGCCAGTGAAGCGACAGGAAACAGCATTTCCAGATCTTCGAGAATGTCCCCCGCATCCATGGTCAGTTTAGCCCCCTGCTGAATGAGACGGTTGCAACCGGCCGAGGTCGGACGATCGATCGGTCCCGGCACGGCGTAGACGGTGCGCCCCTGCTCCAAGGCCTGATTGGCGGTGATGAGCGCTCCACTGCGAGTCGGTGCCTCCACCACCAATACGCCCTGGCTCAACCCGCTGATGATGCGGTTTCGCATGGCAAAGGATTGGGCATCCGGAACATAGAGCACGGGATATTCCGAAAGCAGCGCCCCAGAACCCACGATGCGGTCCGCCAACGCGGCATTCTCGGGAGGATACAGATGGCCGATCCCTGCGCCGAGCACCGCCAGGGTGCGACCTCCGGCAGCCAGGGCGGCTTCATGCGCCGCCGTGTCAATGCCACGGGCCAGACCGCTGACCACCGTGATGCCCGCATGGGCGAGTTGGTAACTGAGTTTTCTGGCGGCCTGCTGGCCGTAATGCGTGGCGCGGCGGGAACCGACCACTCCGATGCACTGGCGATCCCGCGTCGTCAGGTTGCCTTTCACATAAAGCAGGAAGGGCGCATCGTGGATTTCCCGCAGGTATTCCGGGTAGTCATCGTTGTCCACGGTAAGGAGGTGAATCTCGTGGGACTCGATGCGGCGCCATTCCTCGGCCAGATCGATCTGGTTTTCCCAGTCCCTCAGGTGGGAGGCAAGGTCCGCCCCGATTCCCTCGACACGTCGCAGGTCTGCCTCACTGGCGCTGAGAATGCGCTCAGGCGAACCCAGCGCCTTTACCAACCGCCGCACCCGCACCGGGCCGATCCGGGGCAGCAGGTTCAGTGCGAGGTAGGCCTCGGTCCGGTTCATTTCGCCCCTGCCGGCCGGGTCAAATGGCGGTGAAAAAAGTCCGCGCAGGTCCCCACGGCCTGATCAAACCACCCCTGCTGTCCGAGAAACGCATGGGGCGCGCCGGAAATGGGGATGAATCCGGTGGCAATGCCGAGGCTTTCCAAGTCCTTTCGGATGTCGTCCGCGTGCGTGCTGGGGTCATCCTTTTCACCTGCCATGAACAGCAGCGGAGGATCTTTGGCATCCACATGGTGCCGGGGCGAAGCCAGGGCGAACATCTGCGGTAACTCGGCCTGGGATCCGCCGAGAAAAGTGCGGTAGAAAGGGTCGTCCGACTTACCGGAGAGCTCGCCGATGCGCGCCGACTCCAGATCGGACTGCGCCCCCATGGCCACGCAGGCCTGGATGGTGCTGCTCTGTTCGGCATTGCCACCATTGCCTTCGAGATCACCCACGCCTCCACTGGTCGCCGCCAGCGCCACGAGATGCCCGCCGGCGGACAGCCCGGTCGCCCCGATGAATGCTGGATCAATCCCGTAGGTGGGCGCCTGGGCGCGCAACCAGCGCACTGCCGCCTTCACATCCTGGATCGCGGCGGGGAATTTGGCCTCACCGGAAAGCCGATAGGTGATCGTGACCGTGACAAATCCCCGGGCGGCAAGGGCCTGAGCCAGGGATGTCTGGCTGGTCCGCTCTCCTTTGAACCAGCCGCCACCATGCACGCAAACGATGCCCGGCAATGGCCTGCCGCGTTCTCTGGGACGGAATAGGTCAAGCGACAAAGTCCGGTCGCCATAGCGGGCGTAGGCCACATCCGGATGACTTTCGAGACTCTCCAACACGGCCGGGGTGATCACTGTCCGGGCTGGCGGAGAGGTTGGAGATGGTTGCTGGGCGATCCCGGTCAAGGGCAGCAGAAAAACAACGAGGGAAGCACGGAGACGGAGCAGAAACATAGGACAGGGGGGGCGCTGCGGTGAAATTGTCGGGGAGGGTGGGATTCGAAGCCGAGGTTCAAATTTCAACTACCACCAGTCATAACCACATCTAATAATTAGCGTTTAACATGTCAACGTGTTTCCGTGGACATCCTCGCCTGCTGTGAGATCGACTCCTTCCGGAAAACGCCCGTCAACAAAATTTGGATCGCGCGTTTTTGTCCCAAGGAGTGGAAACCGTGTCCAGCACGACGCCCTGCGTCCGGCCCCATTCCCTGGACTCCTAGTCCCGCCCGGCTTGACCCATCCGAGGACGAACGAACAGCAGCAGAAATCCGGCGGCAACGCGCGTCGTGGTGATGTTCAGCGCAAAGGTAGGGGAACACCCCATTGATGACACGGAGAGGTTACGTCTAAAGTGACCCGTATAGCGCAAGCCACCCACGAATAGAAACTACCACCTATGAAAAATGAAGCCAAAATGATCAAACAATTGGACCGTGTCGGCATCGACATGGAAACCCTCGCGGACGATGCCCGTGCCCTCATGACGGCCACCGCGCATGTGGCGGGAGATAAAGTCGAGGTTGCCCGCAAACGGCTTGAGGAAGTCCTCGGGAATGGCGGAGATCTCTACCAGGGACTGCGGGACCGCGCCTACCGGGGGGCTCATGCCGCCGATGACGCGGTGAGGGAGCATACTTACACGGTCATTGGCCTGGCGATGGGAGCCGGACTGATGCTGGGTCTTTTGGCAGCCCATCGTTGCGCCGCACGATGGCTCTAAGGAGTCAGAAAAGCAGGGTTACACCCCATGGCGGACGTCGCGGCAGGCAATGAGAGTGGTAGGTATGAAAAGAACCAATCGGAATACTATCGGAGCCATCCTGTTCACGGGAATACTCATTGCCAGCGGACTGACTTTCGCCCAAACCGGAGGGGATGCCGCCAGCCCTTTCGCCACGTCCCGGGGCTTCGTCAGCGACATCGGGCCAGACGGATTCCTGATTCGTTCGGGTAGGGAGACTCCGCAGATTCGCTGCAGCTACACCGAAAAAACGGCTTGGGTGAACGAGGATGGCAATCCCGTCTCCGTCACGGACGTGAAGTCGGACCAGCCCGTCACCGTCTACTGCATCAAGTCGGGGGATGCGCTGGTTGCCTCCAAGATCGTGGTGAAAAGTGCGTTGCCCACGGCCAGCGGCCCGCTTGAGATAATCGAGACCACCACGGTGACCGAGGTCCCCCTCCCCGCGTCCAGACCAAGTCGCATTATCCTGAACCCGGTCATGCCGATCGATCCCATCCACTATAACTACGGAGAGACGAGCACCTTCGTGGACAGAAATGGCAGGCCCGTGGCCCTCGAAGAGATCAATTCAGGCCCGGTCACCGTCTACTACACTCATTCAGGCCGAATACTCATCGCAAACGATGTGATCGTGAGGCGAGTCCTGAGCGCGCCGGGTACCGCAGGAAGGTAATTCCCAGCCACCACCACGATCACAATCGGGGACAACTGAGAATCTCTCAGGGGCTGACTTCCTAGACGTCATCATCTTCCTCCGGGGGCGGGCAAAAGAACCCCTCTACGGAGCCGACCATCAAGGGATGAAACACTACTCTGCCGGAGGCCTTTGCCACTCGATAAAAGTAGGACTACACCCCATGGCGGAAAGTCGAGGTCGCACACTACGGTTTGATCCATGAAAACAATTGCAACCATCGCCATTTCGGCGCTTTTGATGCAGGGCTTGACCCTTGCTCAAGGGTCCGATCCAGTCACCACCAAAACCACCACTTCCGAGATCACGGTCACGACCGATCCATCGGCGGAGACAAGAGCCTTGCTCTTGGACAACCAACAGCGCGACCGGCTTGCCGATATTGAAGCGGCGCTGCGCATCAAGTCCGAGGCCGACGCCCAATCGGTTGTCGATTCGATCCTTTCCAAAGCCCACGCGGCTACCCTTATTTCGGAATCGAAGGCAAGAACCCGAATGCGGGCCGAGGAAGCTGGCCGGACCCAAATGGCCCGCGATGAAAGCATCGCTTTCCTAAGCCAGAAATTGAGAGGCGGGGAAACCGTGGTTCAGGTTCCGGATTCCTTTCATTCACGTGTCGTCGTGCAGGATCCCGCCACCGGCGAAGAAGTAGTAAGGGTTTCCCAACCCCGGTATTACCAGGACAATACCCGGGTGGTTACGTATCGCACGATGAATGACATTCCTCCCGTGCTCATCGCTTCATCTAGAATGAACCGGGTCACCATCAAGAAGGTTGCCGAAATCCCCTTTGCCACTGAATTGGCGGCGGTCGAGCGGCGCCCGGTCGAATTTATCAAACCAGAGGCATACGCGGTGACCTACTCTGTGGACCCCACTTCCCAGATATCCCGCGACGATATCCTTTTCGCGCAAGGATCCACGGCATTTGCGGATGCCTATTCGTATGATCTCGTTGTGGACTTGGCAATCGCGATCAATAGTCCGGAGCTGGCCAATGATCGGTTTGTCATCGAGGGGCACGCCTCCGCCGAAGGGGACTATGCCGAAAACCTGGCCCTTTCCCAGGCCCGGGCGGAGCGGATCGTCAGGGAAATGGTAAGCGCCGGGGTTTCCACCTCCAGGCTGCTCCCGGTCGGTTACGGTGAAAACGAAGCCGCTTACCCGGCCAACGCAGCGGAAAGTATCCGGGCGACCGATCGCCGGGTATCGGTCTATCGTTTGAAGTAAGCCGAATAGTAGGGTTACTCCCCATAGCGAACGAACAATCCTGAAACTAGGATCAAGAAGATGAAAAATACCACAACTCAATCCATCAGAGCGATCCTCTTTGCAGGAATGCTCCTCACCACCAGCCACACCTTCGCGCAAGCGGGTGGGGTAACGACCAAAACCTATACCACGTCCGAGGGCATCGTCAGCAAATTCGGACATCAGGAGTTTCTGATCACCAGGGAGGGGGAAGAACTTCCGGTTCGCTACACCTATGGCGAGGAAACCAGCTACATCGATGAGGATGGTCATCCCATTGCCGTCACGACTGTAAAATCGGGCCTGCCGGTCACCGTTTACTATACCAAAGTCGGGGATACACTGGTCGCCTCCAAGGTCATGGTGAGACGTGAGTCGGCCCCTGCAGGCGCCCCTCTCAGCGCGGTCGTGGTTCAGGGCACCATCGGTGAGTTCGGGTCCAACCGGATCATCCTGAATCCGGTCGGATCAACCGAATCCGTCCACTACGCTTACGGAGAGACAACCACCTATGTTGATGAGGACGGTCATCCGATTGCCGTCACGACTGTAAAATCGGGCCTGCCGGTCACCATTTACTACACCCGGTCTGGCGATACGCTAGTCGCCACCAAGGTCATCGTGAGAAAGGAGTTGATCGCGCCAAATTCGGTCATCGAAAGGAAAACGACCACTACGACGACCACCAAGGAAAACTGAATCTTTGCGAGGGCCCACCTCATAGGTTCCATCACTATCCTAGGCACTTTGATCCTGTAAGCCTCATCTTTGCTCATCAGTAACGATCCCCCCCATACGAAAACGGTCCGGCGAAAGCTGGGCCGTTTGTCGTTTCTAGACCCTTTGGAAATAGATCAATGTCGGCCACGCGCAACCATGAATTGCTTGAGGGTGAGATGTGTAGAACCGAAGCCTTCCATGACACGGGGATTCGTTTCATTAACCTCGAAAGGCAAGACCGCGAAGTCATCGGCAGTCCCGATCTCGACCGCTCCTTCGCCCCATCAGGGACAAAGGGAGCAATGACGCGAGGATGGTTGATGACCGGAGGCCCAAGGCGCCACAATAACAGCAAGGAGAGGTCCCCCTGCGCTCCTGCCAGGCCCGAAAGAGGCGACTCACCATGGATCTCGTCCGACGACAGCAGAATCCACCGGAAAGCGGTAGGGCGCCGGCATTAAGAACGAACTCTTACCGGGACTTACTGGTGTCCGCATCGACTTCCATGTCCTGAAGTAGGGTTTCACCCCATGGCGCCCGGCGGGGAAAAGATCTATCTATATCTCTATGAACAAACTTCAAATCCAAGGCGACTGGAACATCATCAAGGGCAATCTCAAACAGCGGTGGGCCAAACTCACGGACGACGATCTTCAATTGATCGACGGCAAGTACGATGAGGTTCTGGGGCGAATTCAGAAGCGGACCGGCGAAAGCCGCGAAGCGGTCGAAGATGCCATCAAGTCCTTCCGTTCCGCCGTATCGGCACAATTCAAAGCCTCCAATTGAGTTTGGGGACACAAAAAAAAGAAATCTGAGGATCAAATTATGTTATACACACTCGCCGTTATTCTCATCGTTCTCTGGATACTTGGACTGGTTACAAGTTACACCATGGGAGGATTCATCCACATTCTGATCGTGGTGGCTGTCATCGTTGTGCTGGTTCGGCTCATTCAAGGGCGACGTGTCATCTGAATCGGAACC
>JADZAX010000155.1 GCA_020852405.1 Verrucomicrobiales bacterium | reverse complement strand
CGGCCAGTTGGGGAGGGGGCAGTCGCAACCGCCAGAGGAGTTCGTCCGCCATCCAATTGCCGATGCCGGGAAACCAGGCCTGGTCGAGCAAGAGCGGTTTGAGAGGGCTGCGGGCATGCCGCCGCAAGGCTTCCTCTACACGGTCCCTGGTGAAGGCCGGCGTGAGAATGCCGGGCGGGAGGGCAGTCCACCAGTCCGGATCCTTGCCGGAGTCGCCGGTCACTTCGATCGACAAAGCTCCGAATTGACGGGGATCATGGAAGACCAGTGTGGTTCCATCTTCAAGATCTAGCGTGAGATGATCGTGTTTCCGGGGAGTCTGCTCTCCTTTGGCAACCCGGGACAGTTCTCCGGTCATACCGAGGTGGACGGCCAGCCAGCGGCCTTCGCTGAACCCGAAGAGCATCTGTTTGCCGTGCGTCCGGGCGGACAGGAGTCGGCGTCCGGCGAGTTCTCCCGCGGCTTTCGTGGCCGCCCGGGCTGAACCATGGGCGCGGAAGACCCGCTTTTCGGGATGAATGTGGACGTCCCGGACCATCTCCCCGATGGACGGCTGCCATTGGCGGCAATAGTAGGCAACTTCAGCCAGTTCGGGCATAAGTGCCGCTATTGCTTCAGGTAGTCCAGGAGAGCGGCCTCACGGTCTCCCGGGGCGGCCGGAGCCACCGTCAATAGTCCGGGTTTGCCGCGGGCGGCATAGGCGGCCCGGATTTGATTCTGGAGGGCCTCCTCGGCGTCCCAGAGCCAGAGGGAATGGGGGGACGAGAGGGTGAGGAGTCCACCGATGTCACCGTATTTCACGATGCCTGGCTGGAAATCGGCATCCCACTCGCTGGCCAGCTTGTCGAACCGGAATCCGGCGGTGTCCACCGCGGCCAAGGCCACGGCATCCCCGGCGAGAGCGCGGGCCGCCGCCACCCAGGCGCCGGCGCTGCCTTGTCCGACGAGGGCGATCTCTTTCACTTGGTACATTTCATTGTTCTTCACAAAGCTCACCAGCGTGAGGAGATCGTGGACCCGGCGGGCGAACAGGGAGTCGTTGTAGCCATAGTAATACACCGGACTGAGTTTCCAGCGGTCGTCCGGCTTTTCCGCTTTGCCGGGATAGGACAACTGGGGGTTCTCCGTGACGGTTGCTCCGGGGTTGAGGAACTCGCCCTGTTGGAAAAGATCCGCGCTCATCACCGCCACTCCCGCGGCGAGCAGGTTGGCGACAGCTGCGCGGGGCTGCGTGCCGCTCTCAAACAGACCGGCTTTCCCTTCCGGAGAAGCCCAGATGACCACCCGTCCCTTCCACTGTTCAGGGAAAAGGAAGGAGGCGGGGATTTCCTCGCCATGGGTGTCATTGCCCACCAGGCCGGTGAGTTCGACATAGCCGGCGCGCTTTTCCTTGCCTTTCAGACCGAAATTCACCTCCTTGGCATCGGGCAATCCTCGACCGATCATGGTGCGGACGGCCGTTCCGAGAACATTGGACGCTTTGTCAGCATCCCCGGCTGTTTGGGGATTCAGCAGCGGGGCCATCTGCCGTTCCGCGTCGTCACTCCACCATTTGCAGAGGGACTTCTCATGGGGTTCCCCGACCGCGTTCCCCGAGGGCGAGGGGTGCTCCGCGTCGAACACCGTGAGCTGCTGGGGCGACAACAGGGCGAAGTCTTCCTCCAGCACGGGCGATGGCAGGCCCAGTTTGAAATGCCGGTTCACAAACTGGTACATGTGGGTGCGGTTCACATGGTTGTAATTGTGGGCGAATTGGATTTCGAAATGGGCTTCATACGCGTTTTTGGCCCCGAGCATGTCGTAGAGTCCCACCAGATCGGGGTAGCCTTTGGTTTTCAGTTCCTTCGTCCAGTCGTCCGCCGCCGTCATCCCTTGGGGGCGGGGAGCCACCGCGGCGGCGATGTCGATGTTTCCCTGTCCGACCCGGAGATAGAAGGTGTTTTCACAGGTGCAGCCTCCCTGCATGGAGGTGCTGACCATGACACAGGGGAAGGCCGCCTTGACCCGGGGATCGATCGCGGAGATCATCATCGTCTGGGTGCCGCCACCGCTCGCGCCAGTGACGAGGATGCGGTCGGGATCGATGCCCCCGAGTCCGAGCAGGAAATCGAGCGAACGCACGCTGTTCCACGTTTGGAGACCGAAGTTGGACTGCACCCGCGCCGCCGCTTCGAAGCCGACAAACCCCCAACTGCCGGGTTCCCGGCCGTTCATCGACTCCCGCGGGCCGTTGCGATGATCGGGGAACTGTTTGGAATCGGCATTGCCCAGCATGTCGTAATGGAAAACCACACAGCCCATCCGGGCGAGCTGCACGCAGCGCGCCTGCAATGGGCTGCGGCCGGCATTGAGGAAGCGCTCGGCACCGGTGGCAATGTCCGCCTTCGCCTTGGCTTCCCCCGCGTCATAAAAGCGGCCGTTGGCCCAATGCCCGTGCGGGCAGAGGACTCCCGGATACCCGTTCGGTCCCGGAGGCTTGCCTTTGGGGCGGTAGAGGCTGCCACAAACCAAGTGTCCCGGCATGGATTCAAAATACACTTTCTCCACCGTGTAGTCGCCCTGATCGATGAGGCCGTGGACCACCGCGTTGAGCGGCGTTTTTTCCGGCAACGGCCAGAGCCCGGTGCCCACCAGGATGTGGTTTTTGATCTCCGCGGCGCGGGATTCCCAGGCGGTGGCGGAGGAAACCGGACGGAAGGGGTGGTAACCGTCAACCGATCGAGGGGGACCGAGACGCGAGTCTTTGGGGAGTTCTCCCGCCGGCAGAACCCGCGGCCCCTGGGCGGAGACCGGAACGACACCGGCAAGTGAAAGCAGAAGAACGAGAACTCGGTGGCGTTGGGATGGCATGACGGAAAAAGGGAAGCGGGATGGGATGGCGTGGTCGACCGGAATGGAGAAAGACAAGCAATACCTCTTTCTGGCGAACTTGAACGCCTGCGTGATCGCGCCGGAGGAGGGACAGCCCTGGTGGTCCTTCAACGTAAAAAAAATGTCACCGGGGACAACTCCAGACTCGTCAGGGAGGCAGATTTTGTGAACAATGGCGCCACACCGCCCCTCATGACCAATCCTCTTCGTCTCTCCCGATTCTTTGGATGGCTCCTTGTTCCAGCATGGATCCCGCTCCTTGCGGCCCAGGAAAAGCCCGCCGAAACGGAACGGGACATCGTCATTTATGGCGGCACTTCTGCGGGCCTCGTTGCCGGGTTTCAAGCGCTCGCGATGGGGCGCACCGTGGTTGTCATCGAACCGTCCAAAAGGGTCGGTGGGCTCACCACCGGCGGATTGGGGCAGACCGACATCGGCAACAAAATGGTCATCGGCGGGATGTCCCGGCAGTTTTACGAGCGGATCGCCAAGTATTACCAGAAGGAGGAATCCTGGAAGTGGCAGACGCGGGAGAGCTACAAAGGCAACGGGCAATCCATCACTGAACACGGGGAACCCACGCAGTGGACCTTCGAGCCCAGTGCGGCGCTCCGGGTGTATCAGGATTGGATTGCCGAGACCGGCTTGGAGGTCATCACCGGGGAACGATTGAACCGGGAATCAGGCGTCATCAAAGAAGGGGCCCGGGTGGTCTCCGTCGCCATGGAATCAGGACGGGTGTTCCGCGGCAAAGTTTTTCTGGACACCACCTACGAGGGGGATCTCATGGCGGCGGTCGGTGTGAAATACCGGGTCGGTCGCGAAGGAGTGAAGGAATTTGGGGAGAGCCTCAACGGTGTCCAGACCCGCCAGGCGAGGTTGCACCAGTTCCAACGCGGAGTGGATCCCTACGTCCTCCCGGGCGATCCCAAAAGCGGCCTGTTGCCCTTCATTGATGCCGCCGGACCGGGGGAGGAGGGTGCGGGGGACCGGCGTGTCCAGGCATACTGCTTCCGGATGTGCCTCACCGACCACCCCGACAACCGCATTCCCTTCGCCAAGCCTGACGGCTATGATGAGACGTGGTACGAGTTGCTGTTGCGGAACTACGAGGCTGGTTTCAGCGGCATGCCGTGGATCAACTCCCCGATGCCGAACCGGAAAACCGACACCAACAACCGCGATGCCGTCTCCACGGATTTCATCGGTCAGAACTACGACTATCCGGAAGCCAGCTATGCGGAACGCGATACCATCCGGGCCCGTCACCTGCTCTGGCAGCGGGGGCTGATGTGGACCCTGGCGAATCATCCCCGGGTGCCCGATAAGGTGCGGGCCGAGGCCTCTCGCTGGGGGTTGAGCAAGGACGAATTCACCGAAGGCGCTGGCTGGCAGGAGCAGCTTTACATCCGCGAAGCCCGACGCATGCTGGGCCAGACCGTCATGACCCAGCATTTCTGCCAGCGGCGGCAGATGGTGCATGATGCCATCGCCATGGGAGCCTACAACATGGACTCCCACAATGTGCAGCGTCATGTTGATGCGGAGGGGCATGTGAGGAACGAAGGGGATGTCGAAGTCGGAGTGCCGCCTTATCCTATTGGTTATGGCGCCATCACTCCCCGCAGGCAGGAATGCAACAACCTCCTCGTCCCGGTCTGTCTCTCGGCGACCCATATCGCCTACGGTTCCATTCGCATGGAGCCTGTTTTCATGATCCTTGGCCAGTCGGCCGCCACTGCCGCCGCCCTTGCGGTCGAGGCCGGTTCCACAGTGCAGTCCGTGCCCTATGAAACGTTGCAAAAGAGACTGCTCGCTGATGGGCAGGTACTGGCCTATGATCCTCCGCCTAAAGTTGGCGGTGGGGGCGCGGCCTTCGTTCCCTTGGACAAACTGCAGGGCATTGTGGTGGATGACACCTCGGCCCAACTCACCGGGCAGTGGACCGCCAGCATTCTCAACTCGGGGATCCACCAGGGGTATCGGCACGACTCTG
>JADZAX010000154.1 GCA_020852405.1 Verrucomicrobiales bacterium | reverse complement strand
CCCCCCCGACAATCATGGAATAAAAAACTCCCCAAGGAGAAACTTTTAGGGGAATCGGGGTGCTTTCAGGTCGATCGCAGCGCGGGTCGAAACGCAAGCGGGAAATTTCAGGCGGCAACGTTCGTCGTTTCCGCGTTCA
The DNA here is from genome assembly GCA_020852405.1 of Verrucomicrobiales bacterium. Taxonomy (GTDB): domain Bacteria; phylum Verrucomicrobiota; class Verrucomicrobiia; order Verrucomicrobiales; family DEV007; genus JACKQE01. The sequence goes on along the minus strand of JADZAX010000154.1, from coordinate 2,467 downwards.
TCCCACCTAGGAAGCCAGCTGCGCATAAGCTGCCGCATCAAGCAACGCATCGATCTCGGCGGGATTATCCGGCTTCAATCTCACCATCCACCCGGTCGCATAGGGCTCACGGTTCACCGATTCGGGCGCCTGCTCGAGTTCGCCGTTGACCGCGATCACCTCTCCTGAGATCGGGGCATAAAGGTCGGAGGCCGCCTTCACGCTCTCGACAACGCCATACACCTCACCCTGCTTCAATCTGGCGCTGATCTTGGGGGTCTGAACGTAGGTGATATCGCCCAGCGAGTTTTGCGCGTAATCGGTGATGCCGATCAGGACGGTGCCGTCGCTTTCGCGTTTCACCCATTCGTGCGATTTGGCGTAGCGGAGGTCGGTGGGTACATGGCTCATGATGCGATAAAGGGGCTGGTGGGAAATCAGTGGATGCGAGGAGTTCCGTGCCAATCAAGAGGGATTTTCATGGAGCCGACGGACGCGAGCAATCAGTCGGGCCGCTTGAGTTCAACAAACGGGGGCTTCACCAAGGTCAGGGAAAGCCGGCTGCCACGGATGTCGACCGACAAACCTGTCCCTGCGGCAGGCGAGTCCACCCAGGCTGAACCAATGGCCTCATTGAGGATTGGCGACAACGTGCCTGAAAGGACCTTGCCGACGGGTTCGCCGGACCCCGATAGAACGGGCGTATCGGCCCGCACGATGCGACGGTCCCCGGTCCTGAAAAAAACGACTTTGCCGGCCGATCCCTGATCCTTCTCTGCGCAAAGGGCGGTCCGGCCAACGAAATCAACACCCTTGTTGAATTTCACGGTCCAGCCGAGGCCCGCCGCAATCGGAGAAATGGTGTCGGTCAGCTCGTGGCCATAAAGCGGAAATCCCGCCTCAAGTCGCAGGGAGTCACGTGCACCCAGCCCGGCCAGCCCGAGTCCGAGCGGCCTGCCCGCCGCAACCACGGCTTCGGTCAACGCCAACGAATCCGACACCGCATGGTAGAGTTCAAAACCGTCCTCTCCCGTGTAGCCCGTCCGGCTGATCAGGCAGTGTACTCCCGCCACCGTGCCTTCGACAAAATGGTAGTACTTCACCCGGTCGAGTTTCGCTCCCGTGAGTGATTGCACGATCCTCGCAGCCACGGGCCCCTGAATCGCGATCAATCCGTAATCCTCGGAGCGATCCCTCACGGAAACCTGAAAGCGGCCTGCTTCCTTCTGCATCCACGCCACGTCGCGCGCAATGTTTCCCGCGTTGACGCAAAGAAAGTAGACCTCCGGCGCTCGCTGGTAATCCAACAGGTCGTCGATGACCCCTCCCGTGACGTCGCACATCGGCGAATAGAGCACCCGCCCCGGAAAGAGTTTCTTGATATCGTTTGTAAGCAAATAGTTCAAGAACTCGACCGCCTCCGGGCCGCTCACGTCGACCTCTCCCATGTGGGAGACGTCAAACAAGCCGGCAGCCCGCCGCACCACCTTGTGCTCCTCGAGAATGCTGCGATACTGCACGGGCATCTCCCACCCCGCGAAGTCCACCATGCGCCCGCCCTGGGCACTATGGAAATCATAGAGGGCCGTGCGCTTCAATGTACTCATGGACCCATCACGCCCTGCCGTCCGAGGTCAGGCAAGGGCGGACTGGTCGCGAATCACGGCGGCTCGAAATTTATTCACCAAGCAGCACACAGCCCTGTGCCCGGATGTTCAAGGCGAGCCCAGCCGCGCAAGACGGGCCGGGGCAACTCGCCTACGCGTGCGCAATGCCGCAAATGCATTCCCGATGCATGATTGTTCAACAAACGCATGCCGAGTCATTAACATTGGCAGCAACCCATCCTTTCTCGTCCCGGTTGGACTTTTTAATCGCGTCCACCCACATACGGATAAACTGCGAGCATGGCACCGCTTGTCATCACGATTCTCCTTACCGTGAGCATCTCCTTCCTATGCTCGCTCGCGGAGGCCGTGATGCTGGGCACGACGGGTTCGGACATTGCTGCCTTGAAAAAGAGCCGGCCCGACCGCGGCGCCTGCCTTGAGAATCTCAAGCTCCGGTTCGAGGAAACCATCTCGATGATTCTGACGCTCAACACGCTGGCCAACACGTTGGGCTCAGTGATCATCGGCGGGCTGGCCACGCGCATCTATGGCGACACGGCCTTGGGCGCGATTGCCGCCATCCTGACCTTTGTCGTGCTGATCTTCGCCGACTTTCTGCCAAGAAGCATCGGTATCAGTCACCGTCAAAAGCTGCAACCGCACCTCGGTTATCCACTTTGGGCGGCCAGTCGGGCCCTTCGGCCGCTCAATTGCCTCGCCAGCCGCTTCATCCGCCTCTTCATCGAGCATCCCAAGCATCCCGACGAACCCGATGAGGAGATCCTCCTGCTGGCGGAGCGCGGCGCCCAGCAAGGCACCCTCACGCGGAACGAATCCAACATCATCACCAACACGCTCGCGTTGAGCGACGTCCGGGT
>JADZAX010000153.1 GCA_020852405.1 Verrucomicrobiales bacterium | reverse complement strand
GTGCTCTACTTTGAATTCGACGATTCCGGACTCACTCCCCGCACCCAGCGGCAGCTCTCCATTGTCGCCGACATTCTCAAGCAGGGGGCCGAGCGGGTCATCCGCATCAATGGTCACGCGGATGCCCTCGGCAGTGATGATTACAACGTCAACCTCAGTGATCGTCGCGCCGAAACGATCCGCCAGACGCTCATCGGTCTAGGGGTAAAGCCGGAGCAGGTCGTGACCGAAGCCTTCGGTGCCGCGAAGCCACGCAAGCCCAACGTCCTCCCCGACGGATCGGACAACCCGAGCGGTCGCTCGCAGAACCGCCGCGCCGAAGTCCTCCTCGATTTCTGAGCGTGACGCGTCCGCTCTTCGACGCCTCCGTGCTCACTTTTCGCCAATCGCGTCCATGTGTGGCGCAATTGCTGCGAAGCTCGGAGAGACTTCCACCTTGACCAGTGGAAGCGCCTCCGTAAGTTGCCGCGCTCGAAGCCGGACCTCCGCGATCCGTGCCGCCGCTTTCCTCCATGAACATTCACGAATACCAGGCCAAGGAACTCTTTGAAAAATTCGGTGTGCCCACGCCCAAAGGCAAAGTCGCCGACACCGCCGAACAGGCCAAGGCGGCCGCCGCTGAAATCGGCAAGAACATCGTCGTGAAGGCGCAGGTCCATGCGGGGGGCCGCGGCAAAGGCACGTTCAAGAACGGTTTCAAGGGCGGGGTTCACCTCGTGCAGACTCCCGAGGAAGCGGGCGAAATCGCCGGGAAGATGATCGGCCAAGTCCTCGTCACCCACCAGACCGGTGAAGAGGGCAAACTCGTCAGCAAGGTGATGGTCGCCGACGGAGTCGAAATCGAGAAGGAGTACTACCTCGCCATCCTCATGGACCGCGAGAGCAAGTCTCCCGTGATCGTTGCCAGCACCGAAGGTGGCGTGAACATCGAAGACGTCGCCGAGCACACTCCCGAGAAGATTTTCCACCAGGTCATCCACCCGCTCCTCGGCCTCCAGCCTTACGAGGTGCGCAAGCTCTCGGCGAAGCTCGGATTCGCGGGCGACCAGTCGAAGCAATTCGGCAAACTCCTCGCCGCGCTCTACCGCCTTTTCCTCGAGTGCGACTGCTCGATGGTCGAGATCAATCCGCTCGGCACGACACCCGATGGCCAGGTCCTTGCCCTCGACGCGAAGTTCGACTTCGACGACAACGCCCTTTACCGCCACCCCGAGATCGCCGCCCTCCACGACCCCACCGAGGAAGATCCCCGCGAAGTCGAAGCGGCCAAATACCATCTCAACTACATCGGTCTCGACGGCAACATCGCCTGCCTCGTGAACGGTGCCGGACTCGCCATGGCGACGATGGACATCATCAAGCATTGCGGCGGCGAACCCGCCAACTTCCTTGACGTCGGCGGCGGCGCCACGCAGGAGCAGGTCACCAACGCCTTCAAGATCATTCTCGGAGATCCCAAGGTCGAGGCCATCCTCGTGAACATCTTCGGTGGGATCATGGACTGCGACGTCATTGCCCATGGGATCATCGCCGCCGCTGAGGAAACCGGCCTAAGCATTCCGCTGGTGGTCCGTCTGGAAGGAAACAATGTCGATGCGGGCAAAAAGACCCTCGCCGACAGCACTCTTTCGATCATTTCCGCCGAAGGCCTCGCCGACGCCGCCCAAAAAATTGTCGCCGCCGTTGCTGCCTGAGTTCTCTCCCTTCGCCATCCTTCTTTTCGCATTTTCCCATGTCCATCCTCGTCGATTCCAACACGCGCATCCTTGTCCAGGGTATCACCGGTGATTTTGGCTCGCGCCACGCCCGGGCTTCGCTCGACTACGGCACCCAACTTGTCGCCGGCGTCACGCCCGGCAAGGGGGGGCAATCCTTCGACCACGGCTCCTTCAAGGTGCCGGTGTATGACACCGTTGCCGAAGCTGCGCGCGAGACCGGTGCCACGGTCAGTGTGATCTTTGTGCCGCCGCCGTTCGCCGCTGACGCCATTCTGGAAGGGGTCGACGCGGGGCTTGACCTTGTGGTGGCCATCACGGAAGGCATTCCGGTCAATGACATGATCAAAGTCAAAGCGGCCATGGCCCACAGCAAAACCCGCTTGATCGGGCCGAACTGCCCGGGATTGGTCACTCCCGGCACCGGGGAGAAATCCCACGGTGGGTGCCGGATCGGGATTGCTCCGGGATACATCCACAAGCGAGGCACCATCGGTGTGGTCTCCCGCTCCGGAACACTGACTTATGAAGCCGTCTGGCAGCTCACCACTGCCGGCTACGGTCAGAGCACCTGTGTCGGGATCGGCGGTGACCCGGTCAACGGCACCTCTCACCTCGATGTGCTGAAAATGTTCAACGACGATCCCGAAACCGAAGCCATCATCATGATCGGGGAAATCGGCGGGGACGCCGAAGAAATCGCCGCTCTCTGGGCCAAGGACCATTGCAAGAAGCCCATCGCGGGTTTCATCGCGGGGGCCACGGCCCCTCCGGGACGCCGCATGGGCCACGCCGGTGCCATCATTTCCGGCGGGCAGGGGACTGCTCAGGCAAAAAAACAGACATTGCGCGAATGCGGTATCGCTGTGGCAGAGACGCCGGCCGAGATCGGTGCCACGTTGATCAGCCTGCTCAAATAAGCCAACCTTTTATCACCACACGTCATGCCGGAAGTGCCAACATATGCCAAGGGACTGGAAGGAGTCATCGCCAACGAATCATGCCTGAGCGACGTTCAGGGACAGGCGGGAATCCTGCGCTATCTGGGCTACAACATCAATGATCTCGTCGAGCAGACCACTTTCGAGGAGGTGGTCCACTTGCTTCACCGGGGCAGGCTGCCCAACCGTCGGGAGCTTGCGGATCTGACCGCCACTCTCCGGGCCCATCGGGAACTGCCGGAGGGGTTGATCGATTTTCTCAAGAGCGCTCCCAAGGATGCCAATCCCATGGATGTCCTGCGCACCGGTGTCAGCATGCTGGGACTTTACGATGTGCGTGGAGGCAACCAGGACCGGTCTCTCAATGATGAGCGCGCCCTCGCGATCTGCGCGAAAATGCCGCTCATCGTGGCTTATTTCCACCGTGCCCGCCATGGCTTGGATCTCATGCCGGTCCGCAAGGACCTCTCCGAGGCCGGGCATTTTCTCTATCTTTTCTCCGGCACCGAACCCGGTGTCGAGGCGACCCGCACCTTGGATGCGGCCTACATTCTCCATGCCGACCACGGCATGAATGCCTCCACCTTTAGTGCGCGTGTCACTATCGCCACCCTGAGCGACATCTACTCGGCCATCACTTCCGCCATCGGCACGCTTAAAGGACCGCTTCATGGCGGGGCCAATGAAGGAGTCATCACCATGCTGCAGGAGATCGGTGACCCCTCTGCCGTGGATGCGTGGGTGGAAGGCAAGCTCACCCGCAAAGAGAAGATCATGGGCATCGGGCACCGCGTTTACAAGGTGCTCGACCCGCGCGCGCCTTACCTGCGCAAGATGGCCATCAAGCTGACCAACGAACTGGGCGAACCAAAGTGGATCCAGATGTCGGAGCGGATTGCCCAGATCATGCGGGAGCGGAAAGGTCTGGAAGCCAATGTGGATTTTTACTCCGCGACGGTCTACCACTCGCTCGACATTCCGACCGATCTCTTCACTCCGATTTTCGCCATTTCCCGTGCCGCCGGATGGACCGCACAGGTGCTGGAGCAGCTGGATGACAACCGTCTCTACCGTCCGCTGACCTGGTACACCGGACCGACCGAGGACCAGCCCATCGTTCCCATCGACCAGCGCGGCTGATCCCGGTGGCTCAGTCCATCCGGGTGACGGGGCCAAGCGGATCATGTCACGCATCCTCGCCATCCAGCTCAAACGCATTGGGGACCTCGTTCTGACGGTGCCCGCGTTGACCCTGCTGAAGCGGAAACGTCCCGGTGACCATGTCACCCTTGTCACTTGGGGGGCGGCAGGCCAGATCGTTCCGGCCGTTCCGGCGGTGGACGAACACCTCAACTACCGTCCCTGGCGTCCCAATGGAGCGCTCTGGTTGGAACTGCTCTCTCAGCGGTTCGATGCGGTGCTGGATTTCAACGGATCCGACCGCTCGATCCTTTTCTCCTGGCTCAGTGGGGCGGCGCTTCGTGCCACCTACACCAAGCGAACCCAAGGATTCCCGCGGAATCGGGTGTTCCACCGCACCAGTGAAGCTTCGTTGAAACACCTCCATACCATCGATCACATGATCGCTCTCCTGGAATGTCTCGACATCCCTTCCGAACCCGAGCCTCTGGCCCTCAGTCTGCCGGCAGAATCCGGGCTCCGGGCGGAAGAATGTCTCGCCGGAGCCGGACTGGCCGGTCAACCCTACGCGGTCGTCCATGCCGGGACCGCGCGGGACGAAAAGTACTGGCTGCCCGAGCGCTGGGCTGAGGTGATCAGAGCTCTTCTGGAGGAGCACGGTCTGCCGACGGTCCTGACGGGAGGCCGCGATCCGGTGGAAGCACGCCACCTCGCGGCAATCCGGGAGCAGCTGCCGGGGGATTTTCCCCTCCTCAATGTTGCCGGATCCCTCAGTCTTTTGGAAACGGCAGCATTGCTGAAAAACGCCCGCGTCGCCCTTGGGGTCGATACTGCGGCGATGCATCTGGCTGCGGCCTTCCAGCGCCCCCAGATCGTTCTCTATGGACCGACGCCACCTTGGCTGTGGCGTCCCCGCCATGAAAATGCCGTCATCATTCATGCCACGCAGGTGGAGCCGTTACCGGTCGAGCCTTTTGTGGTCGATGGTCCGCTGGGTGCGATGGGGGACATCCGCTCCCCGACGGTGATCCGGGCTTTGCGGGACCTGATGAAAAAATTGTGACCGTGGCGGCTGTCGTCCTCACAGCTTTCTTACAAAATTGTTCTAAGGCCCCGGTGAGGCTTGCGTTAGAATGATAACGGGACTGTCAACGCAGGCCCCGTGATTGTTCCACCCTGCCTTACTTGATGCCTGTCATGAAAACCTTGCCCGCTTCCCTCCCCGGCCTGTTGTGTTGCTGCCTGTCACTGCTCCTTCTTCCTGGCAACAGTCAGGCCGGAAATGAAGTCGGGTTTGAGGAACTGTTCGCCCTTTCGGCCGATCGGGAAGCCGCTCTCAAACAATTGGTCCCCGGAACCGAGGATTACTATTTCTACCATGCCCTGCACGCCCAAAATCAGGGACGCCACGACGCGGTCGAGGCACTCCTGAAAACTTGGCTGGAACGCTATGAGCATGCGGATGGGACCCCGCGCTACCGGGAAATCCGGAATCGGGCGCTTCTCTTGAGCTATGACCGGGATCCCCTCGGCGCTTTGGACCGTCTCCGGCGGGAACTGGGGCTGCAGTTCCTCCATGAGCAGGACCGTCCGGATGCGAAGCCCCAACTCCCCACCGTTCTTGATCCGGCTCTGGTGGACCGCGACGCCTTCCTGCGGCAGGCCCTGCAGGATGTGGACTCCCTCTCGGCGGTCTCCGACCGCGGGCTCGATGCCCTGCTTCGATCCGAGGTTGAGTTCAAACCATCCCAACGCCGGGAGTTGCTCAGCCGAATCCGGCAACCCGATTATCCCCGTTTGGTCGGTCTCGTCGCCGCAGAGCTGCGGGCAGAAACCAGCCAAGGGTTTGGCGAATTTCCCATCCACAACCTGCTGCTCCCGGAGCAGCTCGACCAGTTGGTGGCCGCGGTCCCGTCCTTGGCTGCGAACGAGGCTTTTGTCCAACTGCGCATCCGGCAGATGCATCCCAACGGGGATACCGATTGGAGCCTCGATCCAACGGTGCGCGGGGCCTATTTGGAAACGGTTTGGAACTATGTCCGGACTCTCCCTCCGGCTTTTGTCTCTCTCCAAGCCCACGCGCTTTTCCAACTTCTCGACCACCACCGGCGTCTCGGCGAACACCCCCGGGAGCTATTCCTGGAATACCTCAAGCTTCCCCGCCAGGCCGTCTATGCCAATCCCGTTTACCTGAAGGGGAATGACCCGCGTTTCTTCGCCGACCTGGCGAAAGACTTCTCTGGGATCACCCACTGCCCGGCCGGGGGTAATGATGAACCTTTGTTGCGGGAGTATTTTCTCACCTTCTTTGAGAAGGAGGACTCCTGGGAAAGCTACGCCACCTGGGTCAGTGACACCTGGTTGAAACCCGTTTTTGCCGAAGCCAAATTGACCCGTGGCGTGGGGGATGCCGCCCGGTGGTTCTCCCTTCTTTCCCCCTCCGCGGTTCAGGCATTGAAGGACCGGGTGGATCTCGTGTTTCCTGTTTCCAATCGGACGGAGTTTGCCCCT
>JADZAX010000152.1 GCA_020852405.1 Verrucomicrobiales bacterium | reverse complement strand
GGCGGTTTCGAGATACTCCACATAGCCGCCGGCGTAGGTGATACTGTCGCCGAGGATGAGAATGCGGTGGGCTTCCGGCAGGGCGGTGGCCTGGGGTTGCTGGGCCCACAAAGGGGCGGCCAGACAGAACAGCGGGGTCAGAAAATGGGGCAATTTCATGGGTGAAAGGATCGAACACAGAACAGGAGGGCTCTGCAGGCGAAGGCAGAGAACGCCAATGGAGCCAAGGCTACACCATGGCCGTCCGGCACCGCAAGGACGTAAAGCGCCCTGTATGTGCGACTCTCTGGTCCCGCGGCAGGGTTTGCGCCTCCAGGCAGTTGTTTGAGAAATCGGGGGCTCCGACCGGGAGGGAATCCCTGATCGTAAGGATTGAGAGACTGCTTGCGCATTCCGGGGAGGGCCGCGATACTTCGCCCTCTTTTTCCCATGGCGGATGCTCCTCCACTTCAAATCGGATTGGCGGGTTTCGGAAATGTGGGTGCCGGTGTTTACAAGAACCTGGTCCGCAACCGTGCCCTGCTGAAACAACGTACCGGCCGCGACATCGTGGTCCGCCGCATTGCCGTGCGCGACCCCGCCAAACCGCGCGCCCACGCCCTGCCACCGGATATTGTGACGACCCGGCTGGACGATCTCGTCGAGGATCCGGAGATTGACATTGTGGTCGAGTTGATCGGTGGCACCGACCGGGCGCTGGATCTGGTGCGCGAGGCCATCAAGCGCGACAAAACGGTCGTCACCGGCAACAAGGCCCTCCTCGCCGAGCACGGGTTGGAGCTTTTCGCCCTCGCGGAGGCGCACCGGACCCCGATCTATTTCGAAGCCGCCGTCGCCGGGGGCATTCCCATCATCAAGACCGTCCAAGAGTCGCTGATTGGCAACAATATCCAGAGTATCCACGGGATCATCAATGGCACCAGCAATTACATCCTGACCCGCATGACGGAAGCGGGTCTGAGCTACGGGGAAGCGCTCGACGAAGCCCAGCAACTCGGCTATGCCGAAGCCGATCCGGCCCTTGATGTCAACGGCTGGGATGCCGCGCACAAGGCCATCATCCTTGCCTCCCTGAGTTACGGGTGCTGGGTCAAAACATCCGACATTTTCGTCGAGGGGATTGAGCGCATCACCGGTGCGGACATTCTCTTTGCCAACCAGTTGGGCTATGTCATCAAGCTGCTTGGTGTCATCCGGCTCCTTCCCGGCACCGGCAGCATCGAGGTCCGCGTCCAGCCTTCCTTGGTCCCGCGCGACCATATTTTGGCCTCCGTCAAGGGAGTCTACAACGCCATCCTGATCCATGGGGATGTCGTCGGGGAAACCCTTTTCTACGGACCCGGGGCCGGCCAGGATCCGACCTCGAGCTCGGTCATCGCCGACATCGCCGACGCCGCCATGTGGGAAGTCCAGGCCGGGGAGCGCAACGGTGGCTTTGTCACCCACGGGCTCTATGGGAACCCTCTGCCGGTCGATGAGAGCGTCTCCAAGTATTACCTCCGTCTCCAGGTGCGTGACGAACCCGGCGTCCTGGCCCAGATCGCCCGCACGCTCGGGGACCATGGCATCGGCATTCTCTCCGTGATCCAGCCCGAGGAGCATGAGGAGGAGTCCGCCCCGATCGTGCTGACCCTGCATTTCGCCGCCTTCGGGGTGGTTCGGGCCGCGGTTGGTGAAATCGCCTCGTTGGAATGTGTCCGCGCCCTGCCGGTTTTGATGCGTGTCGAATCCTTCACCGCCTAAACCTCCCGGATTGACGAAATCTCTGCTTTTCCATTTGTCTCGACCCCCCACGCGATCCAAGTTCCATCCCCATGATCAAATACGTGTCTACCAGAGGAGGCGGTTCCCCGGTCTCTTTCCTCGAAGCTTTCGCCGCCGGACTGGCGCCAGACGGGGGGCTCTATGTGCCCCAGCGCCTGCCCCGTCTGCCCACCGACCTGCGTCGTGGCGATGCCCAGCCCTATGCCGCGGAGGCGTTCGACTTTTTCCGCCTCTTCGACGGGGAACATCAAGGGGAAGAGCTCGCGGCCATCATGGATGCGTCCTATGGCAGCTTTTCCGATGATCCGAATGCTCCGCTGGTGCAGCTTGACCAGGGGCTCTTTGTCCTGGAGTTGTTCCACGGTCCTACTCTGGCGTTCAAAGACTTCGGCCTGCAGTTGCTCGGCAATCTTTTCCAGGACCAGATCCGACGCACCGGCGAGGCCATCAACGTCCTTGGCGCCACCTCGGGCGATACCGGAGCCGCGGCGATCCACGGGCTCGCCGGCAAAGAAGGGGCGAATGTCTTCATTCTTTATCCGGAAGGCCGCATTTCGCCGCTCCAGGAGCGTCAGATGACCTGCACGGGCGCGGCCAACATCTTTCCGATCCCCATCAAGGGCACTTTTGATGACGCTCAGCGCATCGTCAAAGAGATCTTCGGGGACGCCGAGGCGAAGCAAAAGCTCCATTTGTCGGCGATCAATTCCATCAATCTGGTGCGGGTGCTCGCCCAGGCCGTTTATTACGTCCACGCCTTCCTCCAACTCCCCGAGGAATGCCGCGACAATGTCAATTTTGTCGTGCCTACCGGCAATTTCGGCAATGTCTTCGCCGCTTGGATGGCCCACCGCATGGGGCTGCCCACGAAGCGGCTGACCGTGGCCACGAACCGCAACGACATCCTCTTCCGCTTCTTCAATTCCGGTGTTTATGCTCCGTCCGAGGTGGTGCCGAGCTGGTCCCCGTCCATGGACATCCAGGTGGCGTCGAATTTTGAGCGGCTGCTGTATTATGAATGCGACGAGGACGGGGAAAAGGTGGCTTCGCTGATGCGTCAGGCTGCCGAGACTGGCCGCGTCGAGGTCCCCGATTTCGATCCCGGCATTTTCACCGCCACCCGTTGCGATGACGATGGCATTATCGCCAATATCCGCCGGGTCCATGAAACCTACGATTACATCGTGGATCCCCACACCGCCTGCGGATTCCAGGACATCGATTCGGACGAGACCACGGTCGTGCTGGCGACGGCGCATCCCGCGAAATTCCCCGAAACGATCCACAAAGCGATCGGTCAACGCCCGACTCATCCCTCGCTCGAAGCGCTCAAGAAGGTCGATCCGGTGCGTTATCCGCTCCCGGCCAATGCGGCGGCGGTGCGGGAATTCATCGAAACCCACGCGGCCGGTCGCGCCTGACCCGGGTGCAGGACCCCTGTTGACCGGCCGGATACACGGCCGGGAATTCTCCCCATCCGTCAGGCTCGGGCGGGATTCCGTTCAGCCTTTTTGGTCTTCACGGTCGAGGAACCATTGCCGGACCATCAGACTGGTTTCGGAGGGCAGGTCGGAATCTTCATCGCCGATGACAACGTCCCAGCGATCGTGGCAGCCGGTGCAGCGGTAGGCGACAATGTCGCCGCATTCCCACCCGAACTCCGGTTCCGCCGTCATGAGCCGGGCGGGTTGACCGCAGTCCACGCAGACGATGGTGTCGGGGAGATTCATGGAGTGGGGGCCGGACTCCGGCAGGGCGGGGGATTACTGCCAGGCGCGGGCGAGTTGGAGCAGGATCGCCTTTTGCGCGTGGAGGCGGTTTTCGGCCTGGGTGAAGATCGTTTCAGCGTGGTTTTCCAGCACTTCCTCCGTGATTTCCTTTTCCCGGTAAGCCGGCAGGCAATGCATGACGAGAGCTCCGGGTTTGGCCCGGGCCACGAGGGCGGCATTGATCTGGTGATTCCGGAGCGCTTCGACGCGTTCGGCGCCTTCCTCCTCCTTGCCCATGCTGACCCAGACATCCGTGTAGAGCACATCCGCGCCTTCCGCAGCGGACCGGGCGTCGGTCTCATAGGTGACCCGGCCACCGGCTTCCGCGATCTGCTCGCGCAGGCCTGCCGGAGGCAGGTAAGCCTCCGGACCGCTCAGGACAAGGTCGAAATCGAGCCGTGCGGCCGCCCACATCCAGGAGCGGGCGACATTGCAGTCGGCGTCGCCGAGGAAGACCACCCGGGTGCCGCGCCAGCTCCCGAGGCGTTCTTCGATCGTCTGGAGGTCGGCGAGGATCTGGCAGGGATGTTCCTCGTCAGTCAGCGCGTTGATGGTCGGTAGGTTGCCAAAATGCGCGAATTCCTCGACATCACTTTGGGCATAGGTCCGGATGATGGCTCCATCGACCATGCTGCTGAGAACACGGGCAGTGTCGCGGACCGGCTCTCCCCGGCCGAGCTGCATGTCATGCCCGCTGAGGAACATCGGGGAGCCGCCCAATTCGCGGATACCCACCTCGAAACTGACCCGGGTCCGAGTGCAGGATTTGTTGAAAATCAGGGCCCAGACCTGTCCCGCCAGCTCGTGGGGCTCGAGATGGGCTCTTCCCTGTGTCAGGGCTCCGGCAGAGTCGATGAGGTATTCCATCTCGCGGGTGGAGAGGCTTTCCAAAGAGAGCAGGTGTTTCATGATTCGTGGGGGTGTTTAGAGGGAAGTCAGGACATCGCGCAGGATCGAAAGAGCGGCGTCCACATCGGCGGCGCTCACATTCAAAGGGGGCAGCAAACGGACGACCCTTTCTCCCGAAGGCACAGTGAGCAGCCCGGCACTCATGAGCTTCTGCGTGGCGAGGAGACAGGCGCGGCCCTGGCATCCGGCTAGACCGGCGGTGTCCTGGACTGCGGAGGGATCGAGGTCGAAGCCGAGCATGAGGCCCTGTCCTCGCACTTCGGAGAGGCAGGGAATTTCCCACCCGGCAATGGACTGGCGAATGTGCTGGCCCATCTGCAAGGCATGGTCGCAGAGCCCGGCGCGTTCGATTTCCTCCAGCACAGCCAGGGAAACGGCACTGCCCAGAGGTGTGCCGCCGAAGGTGGAGGCATGGGTGCCCGGACCGAGGAGATCGCAAAGCGGACGATCGTCGACGGCGCGTTCCGAGGCCCAGAAAGCGCCGATGGGAAAACCTCCGCCCAGTCCCTTGGCCCAGCTGACGGCGTCAGGCTCGAAGCGGTCCGCGGGAGGAAGGACGCTGTGCCAGCTGCGGAGGTCTCCGGTGCGGCCCAGTCCGGCCTGAACGTCGTCGAACATGATGAGCAGGTCATGCTGTTCCCTCAGTTCCAATGCCTCCCGGGCGAACGCGGGGGTGACGGGACGGATGCCGCCCTCGCCTTGGATGACTTCGAAGAGGATCGCCGCCGTCTGATCCGAAACTGCGGCGCGGAGCGCGTCGGCATCGTTGTAAGGGACATAGCGGAATCCCGGCATGTCGGGGGCGAACCCGTCGCGGAATTTCGGCTGCCCGGTGGCGGCAATGCCAGCCAGGGTCCGGCCATGGAAAGATTCCAGACAGGTGATAATCTCGGTCCGGGGTGTGCCGAGTGCGGTTGGCCGGGAATGACCGAATTTCCGCGCCAGTTTGTAGAGTCCCTCGTTCGCTTCGGCGCCGCTGTTGGCAAAGAAAATTTTGCCTCCCTGTCCACCCATGACCTTCTCCACGAGATGCTTCGCGAGCAAGCCCTGGGGGCGGGTATGGTAGAGATTGGAGGTGTGGATCAGAATGCCGGCCTGCTCCTGCAGGGCGCGTGTGATCACGGGATGGCAATGCCCAAGGGAACAGACCGCGATGCCTGCGCCAAAATCGAGGTATTCCCGGCCATTTTCGTCCCAAACGCGGGTGCCCTCGCCACGGGCCAGCGCGAGCGGGAAGCGCCCGTAGCTGGGGACGATGTAGCGGGTGGTGAGATCGCTGGTGGTCACGGGTCGTGAGGGGGGGCGGTTCAGGATGGGGTGAAAATTTCCGTGCCGATCCCGCCGTCGGTGAAAATTTCGAGCAGCAGGGAGTGTGGCACCCGGCCATCGATCATGTGGACTTTGCCTACGCCGGCCTGCAGCGCTTCGACCGAACTGCGGACTTTGGGAATCATGCCGCCGGAAATGACTCCGCTTTCGATCAGGGGTTCCACCTCGGAGACGGGAATGCTGGGAATGATGGTGCTTTCATCTTTCGGATCGCGCAGGACGCCGCGCACATCGCTCAGGAAAACCAGTTTGGCCACTCCGAGACGGCCCGCCAGCGCGCTGGCCGCGAGGTCGGCATTGACATTGAGACTGAGGCCTGTCCCCAGTTCCCGGGCCACCGGGCTGATGACTGGGACGATTTCCGAGGCAACGGCCCGGGTGATCTGGTCCGTCGTGAAATCGATCACCCGACCGACCCGGCCCAGATCCACGTCGCGTCCGGCTTCTGCGGACCAGCTCCGCATTCTCTCGCCATGGAAGACCGCGGTGCCAGGCACCCCCACAGCGCGTCCTCCGGCGCCGGATACTCCGCTCACGAGGTCGGCATTGATGACCTCATTGAGGGTCTTTTCCACAATGGCCATGGCGTCGTCGGTGGTCACGCGGAGTCCGGAGACAAACTCCGCAGTGAGGCCGGACCGCTCCATGGCGGCGGAGATGGCTTTGCCCCCGCCATGCACGATGACCGGATTGATCCCCGCGACTTCGAGAAAGACCACGTCACGCAGCAGGCTCTTCACCAGCTCCGGATTCTCCATGGCGCTGCCGCCGACCTTGATCAGGAAAGTGCTACCGCGAAACCGTTGCAAGTAAGGCAACGCTTCAATGAGGACAGCGGCTTTGTCGATTTGTTGCTGGAAGGTGGATTCTTTCACGGAAGGGGAAAGCGGTCAAAGTGCCAGCGTTCCCCATTCCCATCAAGTGATGATTTGGTTGCGACCGGGCGGTTCGGGTGTCGGCGGGCACCTCTCCCCGATTTGAGGCGGAAATCAGGCGGAGCAACCGCAGCGGCAGGAAGACCGTTCTGGGGAAAGCTTTCCCGTCCTCGACAGGTCCCGCCGGTGATCGCGCCGGTGTTTTCATGAGGCCGATGGCCTAATCAATTTCTCTGAAGGCATTTGAAATCCAATGGTTTGGAAGTGTTGATAAAATTTCAATCTAAAATTTACAGAAACTATCATCACGATCGCAATCGAGAATATTTGCTTGAATGAGTTGCAATAATAAGGTAAAAATCGCGCCGTGGATCTCAAAAATTTGCACAGGTTGGCATCAGGGTTGTTGGCATTGGTCGCAATGGGAGGGGGGGCACAGGCGCGTGAGCGGGTCCTGTTCCTCGGGGATTCCATGAGCATGGGAGCTTTTGGCGCCGTTATGGATCGGGAGATGCGACAACAGGGACTTGAGGTCTACACCCAGGTCGCAGGTGGAGCGAGTCCCTATTACTGGTTGAGTGATTATGAGTCGTTGCCCTGTTCGATCGGCTATTGGGCCAAGACGCCGGAACGTGAATTGCGTCTCGGCTATGTCCGGGCCGTGCCTAAAATCGACCAAATGTTGGATTTGTACCAGCCCGACTTGGTGGTTGTCCAGACCGGGGTCAATCTGTATGCCACCCTGCGCTCGAAACGTCGGCCCAAAGCTGAGAATGCCGCCGAAATCAAGCTGCTGATCGACCGGATGTGTGAAGTCATCGCTGCTCATGGAGCCCGCTCTTTCTGGGTGCTGCCACCGCATTCCCATGAAGAGCGGTTTGCCCGGGAACTCCAGCAGGAGCTGGGTCAGATCATGCGGCAATCCATCGAAGCCCATCAGGGCAGCTATTTTGACAGCCTGGCCCACACTAAGTTCACTGGCGCCTATCCGGCCACGGATGGTATTCATTATGGATCGGAGGACGCGGCGGATTGGGCTAAGATGACCATAAAATGCCTGCAAGCTTCCGTCCAGCCTGCCGGGCCTTTGGTGGCAAGTGCCGTCCCCGTCGTTGAGAAACAGCCCGCCGCCGTCAGGTCCGCTGAAGTGTTTTCCCTGCCCCCTGCCGGTTCAGCTTCCCCCGGCACCGGTGGCAATTCCAAAGCCACTCCCGCCAAAGTCATCGAAGGGGCTCCGGTTGAGGCGGTGCCGGAGGTGTTGCTGAAACTTAAATTGGTCGAGAAGTCGGAAATCCCCCGACTGACCGATGTCTCCTACGCCAATGCCCTCGGCACCTATGAATACGAGGTGGTCAAGGATGTTCTGGGCAATTACCCGGCGCAGCGGATCCGGGTCGCCAACGGGGTGGTCTTTCACCGCAAATTGACCCACATCGCCCGCCAGGAACCAGGGGACGACATTGAATTGCGGCTTGTTCCGCTTGCCAATTACCCCTCCCTGCAACAGTGGCAAATCTTCGATGACTTGCGGCCCAATTATGAGATGCCGCTTTACACTCCGAAATTGAACTGAGCTGCCTGATTCGAGGCATACTGGTAGCGAGGTCGCGCCCTTTTGCGACTGCGCGCGCCTTTGGATGACAGGGCATCTTTGGGATTCCATCCGGGCGGGTGGATGCATTTGCGTCGGAGGCAGATAAGAGAGCTTCCGCCGCGGTGTCCTGGGGAGAGCTAGAAGGTGGTATAGATCACTGGGCGCCTGGTCTGGTTGCACTGGGGGCTGGCGTGCTGGGTTGGGGCGTGTTTCCCTAGTCCCGGGGGCTCCGGCCATGGTGGAACACGCGCAGGTGTGGGGGCCAACGGGATCGATGAAGGGGCTCCAGCATTCTGCCCGATCCGTGCTTGTCCCTGGAGTGATGCCTGACTGGGTGCTGTGGGCTTGCGACTGGGAGTGGGATCGACGGCTTTGGGGGAGGTTTGGTCATCCATCTAAAGTCAGGGTCTTGGCGTGTAAAATGAGGCTTAGCATTTCAATGAGTTCGATTTGGTGTGATTTCCCTATTTTTGGGAAGTGGCGCCTTTCGAACGGGGAAAATCTGACTGATTTTGTAACGGGATAGAAGGAAAGTGGGTGCTGTGGTTGTTTTTTTCTGAGATACGGGGCGTTCCTGAAGCTTTGCAGGTCTTTTGCATGGCCGAAATCTGGTTAAGAAGGTTTATAACAAATTAAAAATAAGCTGGTTGCAAAAATCATAATTTGGAAATGCTGCTCCAGTAAGGGTTGGGACAAAAATGACGGTCTCGCCTCGTGGTAGTCTGATGGTTTGAGGCAGGCAGGGAAACGTTGCCCAAATATAATAGGCATTACCAACAAAGTTAGTATAGTGGGAAATTTACAGTGAGAATTGAAAGGTGATTTCGAAATTATAGGATATAGAAATCCGATACAAAAAATTGCACAAATAGGTCACAATAAACAATTTGAGAAGTCATCAAAACCCAAAGACATAAGCCAATTAAGAAAAAATGAACTTTTTGCTTGCTGGATTGACGACTTCTTTTTATAAAAGAACAACGGTTGTCTGGAGTGGGTCGATTTGCTACTGCATTGGAATTAGGCAAATAACAAACCGTAATAAGCTAAAAATTGTTTGCTTACTTGATATTGGCTTCCAAATCAGTCCTCTTTTTCTCTCCCCGCGCTCTTTACCTTGATGAAACGACTGACCCCCTGTCTTCGTCGGCAAAAACACCTTCAAAAGATCGTGCTGATGGCATTGCTGCCTGCCCTGGCGCTGCTGTCCTCACCCCTTCAGGCAAACCCCTCGGGTGGTCTTGTTGTCAACGGAAGCGCCACGATTGGGGATGGGCTGGGAGGCCATCTCTCGATCAACCAGCTGACCGACAAGGCGATCATCAACTGGGAGGACTTTTCCATTTCCGCCGGGGAG
>JADZAX010000151.1 GCA_020852405.1 Verrucomicrobiales bacterium | reverse complement strand
GAGACGAAGAAGGCCAAATTCTCCGTGGTTTCCCAGGAAGGCAACGCCCGGGCGGACATCCTCGAACCGGCCGATGCCTCGGACCGCTGCTACGTGGTCAACCACACCGGCATGTGGTTCTTCAAAAAGAGCCTCAGTCGTCCCGTCTCCGTCTCGCGCCGGCAACGTCTTTCCGGCGATGCCGCGATCGGCGACATCGCGACGAACAGTCTGATCGATGGCTACAAAATCGCTTCCCAGGAGAAAGGCACGTTGAATGGGAAGGAGTGCGATATTTTCAATCTTGAATCAAGTGACCGGACCGCCACGTATGCCAAGGTGAAATACTGGGTCACCAAGGGCGACCACCTCGGATTGCAGGCCGAGTATTATGCCTCTTCCGGAACCCTCCTCCGCACCGCCACCATGTCCTACGGCAACAGCGTCACCATCGATGGCAAAACCCGCGCCTTTCTTTCCAAGCAACTGATCGGCGAGGCCAACCGGACCCGCTACGTGACGCTGCAGTTCACCAACGTCCAGATCGGGACCTTTCCGGATTCGATGTTCGATCCCAAACAGCTCAAGTAAGCCCATGCTCCGAGGCATCTCCCCGTTGATCGGCCCAGACCTCCTCGCCACCCTCCACCGCATGGGGCACGGCGACACCATCGTCCTGGCGGACGCGCATTTCCCCGGGCACAGCGTGAACCCCCATACGCTGCGGGCGGATGGCCTCCGTATCCCCGCTCTGCTCGAAGCGATCCTGCCCCTCTTCGTCCTGGACACCTATGTCCCCTCCCCGGTCGCCCTGATGAACCCCGTTCCGGGGGACACGGCGGATCCCACGGTGGAGGCGTCCTACCGCGACTGTCTGACGCGCCAAACCGGAAGCGTCCCGGGCATCGCCAGGCTGGAACGCCAGACTTTTTACGAAGCCGCCCGCAGCGCCTTCTGCGTCGTCATGACCGGTGACACCGCGAAGTATGCGAATCTCCTCCTTACCAAAGGAGTCACCCCTGTTTGATCCAGCGATCCCCATGCCCACTGCCATCGCCATCGCCGCGCATCCGGATGACATCGAATTCGTCATGGCCGGCACCTTGCTGAGACTCCGGGAGGCGGGCTGGGAGATCCACTACATGAACCTCTCCTCGGGGAACGCCGGGAGCACGCAGCTGTCACCCCAGGACACCCGCATCACCCGGTCCCGGGAATCCCGCGACGCCGCGAAAATCCTCGGGGCGGTTTATCATGGTCCGATCGGCGACGATCTCGAGATTCTCTACACGGTGCCCCTGCTGAGAAAACTGTCGGCGGTGATCCGCTCCGTGGCTCCCGATGTGGTCCTGACACACAGTCCCCAGGACTACATGGAGGACCACATGAACACGTCGCGTCTCGCGGTGACCGCGGCCTTCGCCCGGGGCATGCCCAATTTCCTCGTCGATCCACCGACCGCTCCCGTGGCCAACCACGTCACGGTCTATCATGCCCTGCCCCATGGCCTGCGTGATGGTCTGAGACGGCGGGTCCGGGCGGGAGCCTATGTCGATACCACCTCAGTGCACGACCAGAAAAGAGCCGCCCTGGCGGCACACCGCAGCCAGAAAGAATGGCTCGACACCAGCCAGGGCATGGACTCCTACCTGGTGGCGATGGATGACCTCTCCGGCGAAGTCGCCCGGATGAGCGGCCGCAAGGTGAACTATGCCGAGGGTTGGAGGCGCCATTCCCACCTGGGATTTTCGCCCAAGGAGACCGACCCCCTGAAGGATGCCCTGGGCGGGCACTATTGGATCGACGAAGCCTACGAACAGGGTCTGGAAGACTGAGCCGGCGGGGTGTCAGAGCACCCCGTGCTTTGCGAACACTTCCGTGGCGCTCATCCCGGAGCGGATGTCATCGCGCACCGCATTCTCCGCGTGCACCTTCTGCCAGGCGGCATCAAGAATGCGTTCAATCTCGGCCTCCGGGACCACCACCGTGCCGTCCTCATCCGCAAAGATGAAATCACCCCGGTGAATGGTGACGCCTCCGATGACCACGGGTGTATCCACCGCAATGACCCGCTGACGATGCAGGCTGTCCCGGGGACAGAGTGCGGCGGCAAACACGGTGAAATCCATGGAGCGCATCTTGTCGACATCCCGGACCGCGCCATCGACCAAGGCGCCGACACAGCCACGGTTCCGGGCGGCGGTGGAGAGCAACTCCCCCCAAATTCCGGAACGCATGCTGCCACCAGCGGCCGCAATGAGAACATCGCCGCCCTCGCATTCATCGACCGCTTTCAACTCCAGTTCATAGGGACGGGGATCCTCGAAATCGATGTCTTCCCATTCCGTCGTCCGGCAACGACCGAACAGGCAGAGTCCCCCGGTCATCGGCAGCAAAGACACCGAGAGCACCTGATCCCGGAAGCCGGCAGCGTCCAGGGCATCGGAAATGACGGCGGAATAGAGGTGTTCTTGGATTTGGTCTCTGGTCAGCATAGTGTGGGTCGGAGCTCGGGTGCGTCACCTTTGGATTCGCAACACGGTGATTGTTGGCAAAAAAGAAGCAAGTGAATCAAAAGCGGATATCGGCGGGGCAGGAGAAGAGGACGGCAAAGGTTTCCGGTGTCGGGGAAAGCTCGCGGCCGACGGCTGCCCCCAGTGTCTCCACCCTGAATTCTTTGGCAAGAGAATCCGGTCTGATCCGTCGAATTTCTTCCTGATTTCGTGCCCGGCCGGCTTTTCCGGCGTTCTTTGCCAGTGAGGGGAAAGGCATGAGGGCGCGCCCCGGGTTGTCTGGAGGCGGCCCATTTCAGTTTCCGGACGCGGCCCGGACCAAATCGTCCCAAGCGATCCGCTGAGCGGTCAGCGCGCCGACCCGGTCGGCGGGCTTGCTGCTGGCCTCCAGACAAACATAACCGTCATAATCAGCCTTGACGAGCAGTTTGGCCAGGGCGGCATAGGGATAGTCCGGGGCGGGCACTTCGCGGACATGGATGGTGTGCCCGAGGTATTCCTTCACCTTGGCGAAATTGGCCTCGAGCCCGTCTCCCGCCAGGTCGGGTTGGTTGCTGTTCCAGCAAACCCTCACATTCGGAGTCGCGGCGGTGGCCATGACGGTCCGGATGTCCCCCAGATCGGTCACTCCGCCGTGGACTTCGAGACGGATCTCCTGACCGAAATCGGCGGCATCCCGGCCCAATTCGGCCAGAGCCCGGCCGATCTGGTTGAGCGTCTTCTCCTTGGGCACCTCCTTGGGGAGGGCGTTGGGCTTGACCTTGACCCCGGTCCCGCCGATGTCATGGCTCAGTCTGACAAATTCCTTGGCCCCGTCGAGATTCTTCCGGACGACGGCCGGATCGGCGGAGTGAAATTCGAAATTCGTCCCCATGCCGAGGAGGGTCACCGGAGAGTCGGCAAACCGGGCTTTGACCGCGGCCCGGGCAGGACCACTGAGGGAAGGATCGACCTTGTGCGCGTGATCGACCCGGAGCTCGACTCCGGAAACCCCCGCAGTCCCGCAATTGCGGATGAGGGTCTCCAGGTCCCAATCGGCCCCCCACATGTAGGTCACCAACCCAAACCGGATCCGGTTGCCGGCGGCGCCCCGCAGAGGGATGGCCAGAGCTCCCAGAGAGGTGGTGGCGAGGGCCAGAAACCGGCGCCGGGAAGAAGCGGTCACGAAAGGGCGTTTCATGCGGGTCAGGCTCGCTGTTTCCCGATCCACTGTCAATCCTGCGGGACTTCCGGCGCAAATGCGCGGGTTCCCCGGCGCGCAGGGTGCCCGACATTGGGATCGTTCCCCGGCACTCTTTCCGCATGCGATCGCATTCATGGTTTCCGCTCCCGGCGGCCGTCCCCGCCACAGCCTTGCTGGCTGTCCTGCTGCTCCCGCTTGGGGCGGCTGAGAAAGATCCGCCCAAACCGATTCCATGGTCCTTCAAACCCCTCGCGGTTCCTTCTTTGAGGGCGCTGCACGAAACCTCCTGGCCGCAAACCCGGGTGGACCACCACGTGCTCGCCCGGCTGGAGACCGAGGGTCTGGCCCCGGCCGCGCCCGCTCCGGCGCGGATGTTGGTCCGCCGCCTCTATTTCGATGTCATCGGGCTGCCTCCGACTCCTGGCGAAATGGCCCGCTGGACGGCCCGGCTTGGCGGGGAAAATGCGACCAAACCAGAAGCCGCCGGCGTCGCGGAACTGATCGAAGAACTCCTCGGCTCCCCTCACTATGGCGAGCGGTGGGCCCGGTATTGGCTCGATCTGGCACGTTACACCGACCAGACCGCCTCCTGGCTGGAATCCACCTCGGGTGCCTGGCTCTACCGGGACTGGGTGGTCAAGGCGTTCAACGATGATCTGCCGTACGATCAATTCGTGATGCGTCAGCTGGCCACCGACGCCCTCCCTGAAACCGGCCCCGAAGATCTCCATGCGCTCGGTTTCCTCGGCCTCAGCCCGACCTACTGGAAGGAGCTGCTCCTCCCGCCGGAGTTGATCAAAGGCACCGTCGCCGATGAATGGGAAGAGCATGTTTACG
>JADZAX010000150.1 GCA_020852405.1 Verrucomicrobiales bacterium | reverse complement strand
GAGCCCGCAACCCATTCCAAGCTCCCCCACGATCCCTCCCCTTCGTGCCGGAAAGGGTGAGCCCCGGATTCCAGGCTCAGGAGCGTCCGTGAATCCCAGCGGGGGATCCTCGCCGGGGGGGACCGTCCCCGATGCCAAGGCGTCATGGGACCAGAAAATTCAGGCTGTGGTTGACAGCTTGGTGCCGGAGATGCTCCGGGCGTCTC
The DNA here is from genome assembly GCA_020852405.1 of Verrucomicrobiales bacterium. GTDB lineage: Bacteria > Verrucomicrobiota > Verrucomicrobiia > Verrucomicrobiales > DEV007 > JACKQE01. The sequence goes on along the minus strand of JADZAX010000150.1, from coordinate 6,529 downwards.
GTGAAGGACGCTTGGACGAGGCGAAGGAGCTCTGTTGGAAACTGATCGTGATGCAGCCGGAGGTTGCGATTCACCGCGTTCGGTTGGCTTGCGTCTGGTGCCTCTTGGGGAAACGGGTCGAAGCTTTCGACGCCCTTCGGGAAGCCACTGATCGGGGATTTTCCGACCTGAACATGTTGCAATCCAATCCCGACCTGGCGCTTCTCCGGAAAGAGGAAGACTTTTTCGGGAACATCACCTACCGGACCGCGTTGAACGCGATCCAACAAGGCGGTTCCGCCCCAGGTTCTCCCGCTGTCCCACCGCAGGAGGCGCGATAGCGTGGGTGCCTGCGCCGGGTGTCCCAAACCGGTCGCACAGACTCCCCCTCATCGAGGCCTCGCCTCCCCACGCAGCATGTTCAGAACGACCGTGAATACCCTTGGTCCGACGCTCCTCCCATACCGGCGACACCGTTGCGCCGCCTTGCTGCTGTTCATCGCCTGCGCTTGGGCCGCCAGAGGAGAGGACACTGCCACTAGTCTTTTCAAGCAGTTGGATTCCAACGGGGACGGGATTCTCAGCGGCACCGAGGCCAAGGGGTATTTGGAAGGAGATTCCAACGGAGACGGCAGGCTTACGAAAGATGAATTCTCCGACGGGTTTGACATTGCGCAGTTCAAAAAGCTTGACTTCAACCAGGACGGCTGGCTTTCCGGAAAGGAGGCCAAAGGGTTCGAAGCGTATGATCAGGACGGAAATGGCGAAATTACCCAGGCCGAATACCAGAGCCGCAATCAGCAACTCCAGGGGAAAATCCCCATTGTCAAAAAGGCGCCTCCAGGGCCACTGGAGATCGCCGACCGGATTCGCGACACCGAGGGAATGGGAATCTCGCTCCTCGACCCCGAGGGAAACCCCTTGACTTTGCCGGAGACAGAACTCCCCGCGACAACCGAGAAAGTGACCTTGGCGGTGGATTCCAAAGGTCAGTTCCACGTCCTGATTCAAGCGCAGGCGGGGGTTGCAAGTCCCACTCTCGTCCATCTTTTTTCTTCCGACGGTGTCCTTTGGCGTCAGCTTGAGATGCCTTTGGAGCCTGGTCAGCAACTCAGAAAATCAGAGACGAGGCTGGTCATTGACGGCGGCGGCATCGTCCATGTTTTCTACACATTGGAAGCTTCCCCCCCCAAGTCGAGCGTCCGTCATGGCGCGAGCCACACCCTCATGATGCGAACCGTGAATGATGGCGGCTGGAGCGAGCCCCGGATGATCGGATCTGTTGGAAATACCTTTGGGTATGCCACCATGCTGGATGGTGCCGGCTCCCTGTGGGTGGTTTGGTGCTCTTATTCTCCCGTGGAGTTGACCAAATCGCCGGGAACCGTGGCCACCCATTCCGGCAGTTCCGCGGTGCGCTGGTGCCGGGTCAGCGGGGGGATTCCCGATCCCCCCGCGGAAGATCTCATCAAACCGGTTTTCACCTTCATCAACGGAGGCTACGACGTCGCTCCGGATTCCTACGAGGCTCCTTCAGGATACATCGCAAGGGACGGAACCCTGCATTTGATAGTCGAAAAGGTAGCCAGCGTGAGCAGTTCAGAGGAGGATTGCGGACTTTGCTACCTTACGGGTGCCGGACCGGTTCGAATCCTGCCCTACCGGTTGAATGGGAACGTGGCTCGGAACACCTTTCACGCGACCCTGTTGCCCGGCCCCGCGCCGACCAGCGATCTTCTGGTGGTGCACAACGATCCGGCGAGAAACGAGCGCGTCTCGGTTCTCAGTTATCTTCTGGAAGGGGGGCTCCTCTCGGGAAACCCAACCACCCTTTACACGTGCCCCACGGAGAAAGGCGCGTTCCTTTATCCTTCTTGGGTTAGCGACGCGGTCACGCCCGGGGGGCACGGGGCGGTGGCTTTCTGTTTCGGATGGAGGGGCTTTGGCTACACCGAGCCCTTTGACGGCTATTGGGCAAGAACCTCCTCCGGTCAGTGGGCGGCCCCCTTTGTGAACACCACCAGCAGCTGGTTGCGGGAGCGTCTGGTGGCGAACCACAACTCCCGTTCCTTCACCCTTCCCGACCCTCGCGTGTTTGACGTTAGCACCGCCTTTGGTCCTTCCGGGGAGTGTTACGCCATCGTGGCCTACCAGCGGCAGACGTGGGGTAGGACCATTCAGGGGATGGCCGCATCGAGTCGGAGCGACTCCAAGGCATTTGCCATCCTGCGATGGACCTTGCCGGGAGGATGACAAGAGTGGGGGGGATTCCCTGCGGATCCTTCTTTTGAGCCCTCGCCACAAAACGACCGCTTTTGGATGTCTGGCGGATGAGTTGCCCTGTCCTCCTAACGTGACCAAGTAAGAGCATAGGGGCAGTGATGCCCTGAATGCCGAAAGGCATTGCAATCGCGCTTGATTTGGAGGGTGTTTTTCGAGAGACTGCCCTTCATCCAACCGCGATACGTCATCACCCCTCTCCAGCCTCTCACCATGACCCGCCTACTCATCGCCCTAGTCCTCTTCCTCGCGTCGTCCGCGCACGCCCAATCCACCGATCCCGGACCATTTGTCGAAAAGGCGCTCACGGCGGTCGGTGGGAGGGAGAAACTTCTGAAAATCTTTCGCATGGAGGAGATTTTCCATTTCGGCAACACGCCGGAGCCCGCGGAGGGAAAGAAGCGCTCCACGCGCGTCTCCGTCATTGAGCAACCTTCGTTGTGGTGGATCGGCACCAAGGAGCGGGCCGTAGAACCCGCGAAGGATGACGTGAGGGCCTGGTCGTTGGACCTTCTCGTCGATCCGAAGTCGGTGATTGAGATCCTTCCCGACCTTACTGACGAGGGCCGAATCTGCTTCGGCCTCCAAATCAGCGGCAGCGTCGATCCCGCCATGAAGTGCTACTTCGACAAGGAGACAAACCGCCTCAAGCGCCTCGACTGGCGCTCCGATTTCTACCGGTTCAGCGACTGGCGTGAGCACAATGGTCTTCACTACGCGGCCAAGACGATCATCTTCAAGCGCAAGGATGACAGTCCTTGGTTTTACCACGAGATCCTCGCCCTGGAGCGGCTGGCCAAATTGCCGGAGGGGTTGGCGAAACCTTAACCCCGCCTCTTTCTGCAGTGATCCCGCTGCCAAGGGGCTGCGGGGGCTCTCGCTGGTGGTAGTCCTCTTCTGGAAGGGACACGAAGCCAGATCCGGCCCGGTTTCCTTCTGGTCGCAGGAACCGCCCTTGACCGTACCCTGACAATTCCGCGTCTCTTTCCAGATGATGGACTGACAACATCCGCCTAAACTGGCAGCATGAAATTACTGGTGCCCGTCATCCTGGTTAGCCTCACCCAGATGGCTTTCGCCAAAGGGCCGAACATCCTGTTCATCCTTGCCGATGACCAATCCTGGAATGGCACTTCGGTGCCCATGATCCCAGGCGATGCCAGCAGCGCCAGCCGGCAATTCCGCACGCCGAATTTGGAAAAGTTGGCGGCGCAGGGGATGGTCTTTTCCCAGGCATACGCCGCGCATTGCAAATGCGAGTGCTCGAGGGCCTCTCTGCAGATGGGACGGACAACGACGACGCTGAATGCTCCAGACAAAATGTCGAGGAACTGGAGCGCCCCGGTCACCGACTCCCTGGCAAACTCGCTGAAGCGGGCGGATTCCGCCTACCGGGCCGCCCATTTCGGGAAATGGCAATGGTTCCATTTACCGGAGTCAATGGGGTACGATGCGAGCGACGGTATCACCATGAACGAGGATGGCAACTCGACGGATCCTGCGGATCCCAAGCGGTCGTTCAGCCTGACCCGGAAAGCGGAGGACTTCATGGCGGAGCAGGTCCGCGGCGGGCACCCGTTTTTTCTCCAGATGTCCTACTACGCGGTGCATCCCTTGGCCCAAGCCCTTCCCGAAACCATGGCGAAATACCGGAACCCGGGCGGTGGCGGTGGGCGTGGTGACAGGGCCATCATGGCTGCCATGACTGAGGATCTGGACACCTGCGTGGGCACGCTGCTCACCAAGCTCGACGAACTGCAAATCGCCGATAACACCTTCGTCATTTACACCTCCGACAACGGCGGGCGCACCGGGCTGCTGAAGGGAGGGAAGGGAGACCTTGGCGAGGGAGGCCTGAGAGTGCCGCTGGTCATGAGGGGACCAGGCGTTCCGGCAGGCAGCTTCAGCCACATTCCCGTGATCAGTTATGATCTCACCGCCACCGTGCTGGATTTTGTCGCGCCGGGCAGCCTGCCTCCCGCGGGGCAGGAAGGCGGCAGCTGGAAACCGCTGCTTCTCTCGGGCGGAAAGGCCCCGGTGAAGAGGCCCATTGACCGTTTTGTCTGGCATCAGGCCGTGGAGGTTGAGCATCCCCAGTCCGCCATCCGGATGGGCGACTGGAAGCTCCTGCATTTCTGGGACACCCGGGAAACGCAGCTATACAACATCGCGATGGATCCCGGCGAGGTGGAAAATCTGGCTTTGGCGAACCCGGACAAGGTTGCCGTCATGGGGAGGCAGTTGGCCGACCATCTCCGGGCCGGTCTCGGAGAGGCGGCATTTGGCGCGTTGGAGAGGGGAGAAATGGCGCGCAACTCCAGACGCCCCCGTCCCTAAAGACCCGCACCGGTTCCCTAATCCGGGAGTTGAAAAAGACCACGGACCATTGTTGAGTGCTCGCGGATGGTCCGGCCATGGCGCCGGCGATCCGCTTGTTCCAGCCCCCAGCATCATGTTCCGTTTTCCGTTGCTTCTCCTCGCCCTCGTTAGTGTCAGCCTTCCGGCCTTCGCCGGGAACCGCATCGTCTTCCTCGCCGGGGGACGCAGCCATGGGGCAGGGGAGCACGAGTTTTTTGCCGGATGCCAGTTGCTGGCCCGTGCCTTGAACGAGCAAAGCGGGCTGGATGTCCAGGCCACGGTCATCAAAGGATGGCCGGAGGATGACACGGTTCTCGACGGGGCCAAAACCATCGTCATCTACGCCGATGGCACCAGTGTGGTGGGCAAAGGCTGGGACAAGATGGATGCCCTCGCGAAAAAAGGCACCGGCATCATGTTCATGCATTATGCGGTGCATCCCTCTGCCGAGCAGGGGGAGAAATACTACCGTCCCTGGATTGGAGGGGCTTTCGAATCCGGATGGTCGGTGAATCCCCATTGGGTCGCCGATTTGCAGGCCCTGTCGGCGCATCCCGTCTCCCGTGGTGTGGATTCTTTGGTGGAGGCCCTGGATGAGTTTTACTACAACATGCGGTTCCGCCCCGACCGCAAGCAGGTGCTCGACCTCGTCACCGCCACCCCGACCCGTGAACGGATGAAGCGTTACATCAACCTCTGGAACGAACACGGGGTGGCCGGACTCGGGCAGAAGCAGACCCTGATGTGGGGCGTCGAACGTCCCGATGGGGGACGTGGCGTCGGTTTCACGGGAGGGCATTACCACCGCAACTGGTCGATCGACGGGTTCCGCAAGCTCGTCCTCAATGCCATTGTCTGGTCCGCGGGGATGGAGGTCCCCAAGGAGGGGGTGAAATCGCTCCCTCTGACCGAGGACGATCTCAATGCCAATCTGGATGACAAAGGTCCGAGCAAGCCCCGCATTACCGTTCCCCAGCCTGGTGAGTTCAAGCAAATCCCGGCCGCGGAAATCCAGACTGATCGAGAGAACGGGTTCGGGAAAGAAACCCCCAAGGTTGACGGAAAGACCCCGAAAAAGGAAGAGCCCGCCAAAGCCGCCGCCAGCGCTCCGGCGGCGAAATCGGTTTTCGAAACCAAGGTCCTGAACAGCACCAGCAAGCCCCGGCTGGTGCCCATCGATGGGGACCTCAAAGGTGCCAAGGAATTGTATCTGGTGGTTTCCGATGAAGGCGGCAAAAGCTGTGACTGGGCTGACTGGATCGGGCCAGCATTGGTGATGGCCGATGGTTCCACCAAAGATCTCACCTCCCTTTCCTGGAAGGTGGCCACCGCCGGATCAGGAGGGGTCAAGAAAAACCAGTCCAACGTCGGCACTCCGCTGCTCGTTGATGGCAGGACCTATACCAAGGGGCTCGGCACCCACGCCTATTCCATGATCCACTATGACCTTCCTCCCGGAGTGGCGCGCTTCACCGCTGAGGTTGCGATCGATGATGGCGGGATGGTTCGCGGGGGCAAACCGAGCGATGCTTCGGTGAAATTCCTTGTCTATACCGCGAAGCCGCCCGGAGCGCCGGAGCCGCCCAAGCCAATCGCGGACGATGGCAAGACACTGGTTCCGACCGATTTGTTCACCGTCCCGGAAGGTTTGGAAGTCACGGTTTGGGCGACTTCGCCCCAGCTTTACAATCCGACCAACATTGACTTCGATGCCGCTGGACGTCTTTGGGTGGCGGAAGGCGTCAACTACCGTGGCAAGGGGGGGCGCCGTCCCGAAGGAGACCGCATCGTGGTTCTGGAGGACACCACCGGCGACGGCAAAGCCGACCAAAGCACGGTCTTCGTGCAGGAACCGGACCTGGCCTCGCCACTCGGAGTGGCCGTGTTCGGAGACCGCATCGTGGTTTCCCAG
>JADZAX010000149.1 GCA_020852405.1 Verrucomicrobiales bacterium | reverse complement strand
GATCACCGACGTCCGGCCCCGGGCCATGGATGTCTCCCATGTCGGCGTCACCACCGCAACCCTGTCGGACACCATCTTCGAAGCCTACCACCGGATGGCCGGCGGGGGATTTCGCAGTCTCCCTGTGGTTGACGAGGACCAGCGAATTATCGGAATGCTCTCGCTGCTGGATCTTTTGCAACTCCTGATTCCCACCGACATCGAGGGTGAGGCCGTGCGGGCTGTCCGCACCAATATTGCCAGCATGGCCAAGGTGCTCAGTGCCAACATTGCCTGTCAGCCGGCGAACCATGAGGATGAGGAGATCGACTACATCATGATGGTCGCAGGCTCGAGCGAGCCGGTCATGGCGGAGCGCATCAAGCATTTCGAGGCCCAACGGCTTCTCATCATCACCGGAGACCGGGCCGGAGTGCAATTGCTGGCGGTCGAGGCCGGGGTCAAATGTCTGGTCATCACCAGCGGGTTCCGTCCGGCAGAGGCGATTTTGAATGCCGCCGTCGCCAAAGGCGTCACCATTCTGATGACGCCTCGTGACACGGCCCGTTCCACGCAGTTGATCCGCGGATCGCGTCCGATTCAGCACGCGGTGGCGAAAGATTTCGCGTCTTTTGAGCCCGATGCCCCACTCCATGTCCTGCGGGACCGGATCCAGGGTCTCCATCAAACTCTCTTTCCGGTTCTCGAACCCGGGACCCGCAAGGTGCTCGGAGTTTTTTCGCGGACGGATCTTGTCAACCCCCGTCGCCCCAAACTGATCCTGGTGGATCACAATGAGTTTTCCCAAGCCGTCACCGGTGCCGACGAGGCGGACATCATCGAGGTCATGGATCACCACCGGCTGAGTGGAAACCTCGTGACCCGCGAACCGGTGCAATTCATCAACAAGCCGGTCGGTTCGACCTGTACCATCGTGGCGCGGTCATTCCGCAGCCACCGGATCGAGCCTTCGAAGGCCATCGCCACCTGCCTTTGCGCCGGCATCATTTCAGACACCCTCAATCTGACTTCCCCCACCGCCACCGAGGAGGATCGCAAGATCCTGCTCTGGCTCAGCGAAACCGCCGGCATCGATGTCGAACGGTTCACGGAGGAATTTTTTGCCGCCGGTTCCGTTCTCCGCTCCAGTGCGCCGGAGCAAGTCTTGGGATCGGACCGCAAGGAATACGAAGAGTGCGGTTATAAAATCAGCATTTCCCAGGTTGAAGAAGTCGGATTGAACCAGTTCTGGCCGGTCCGTGAAGCCTTGCAGAAGGAATTGCAGCGCCTCATTGAAATCCACCGGCTCGACATCGCCTGCCTGCTCGTCACCGATGTGAACCGGAACGACAGCCTGCTATTGATGGAAGCGCCCGAGGAAGTGCTGAGGAAAATCCAGTTTCCCCGGAAGAAGCAAAATCTCTACCGACTTGACGGTGTGGTGAGCCGGAAAAAGCAGCTATTCCCTTGGCTGAGTTCCCTGTTGGGGGAGTTGTCCCGGGATTCCGGCTAGGCTTTGATGGCATTGGGCGCCAAGCCTTCCTTGGTGGCGGGGAACACCCCGTTTTCAGTGATGATGCCGGTGACGAGTCCGGCGGGCGTCACGTCGAAAGCATCATTCCGCGCCGGGGTGGTATCCGGAGTGATGAGCACTTCGGCGGTGGAAGCATCGGCCCCTCGACCCGACACATGTGTGACTTCACGCGACGCGCGCTGTTCGATCGGAATGTCGCGGATGCCATCATCAATGGTCCAGTCGATGGTGCTCACCGGAGCCGCGACATAAAAGGGGACGCCATGGGCCTGGGCGGCGAGCGCTTTGAGGTAGGTCCCGATTTTGTTGGCCACGTCACCCGCGGCGGTGACCCGGTCAGCTCCGGTGATAACGAGGTCGACCAGACCACGCTGCAGAAGATGGCCGGCGCCGTTGTCCACAATCAGGGTGTGGGGAATGCCGTGCTGGCTGAGTTCCCAGGCGGTCAGGGCGGCCCCTTGGTTGCGCGGTCGGGTCTCGCTGACCCAGATATGCACCGGAAGGCCCTGTTGGTGGGCCTGGTAGATCGGGGACAGCGCGGTGCCCCAATCCACCGTGGCGATCCAACCTGCATTGCAGTGGGTCATGATGTTGAGCGGTTCGGTTCCTCCCCGTCGGACGAAGGCCTGCTGGAACACCTCCAACCCGTGTTTTCCGATCGCTTCATTCGTGGCCACGTCCTCGTCGGCGATGTGGAGTGCCTCTGTCCAGGCCCTTGGAGCCCGCTGGTCCGGAGCCAAAGGGGCCGCCATCGAGCGGATCCGGTCGAGGGCCCAACGCAAATTCACCGCTGTGGGCCGCGTGGCATGCAGGGTGTCGTAGGCGCTGGCAAGATTCCCATCGGAAGGATCTTCGGCCAGGGCCATGGCATACCCATAAGCCGCTGTTGCCCCGATGAGGGGCGCTCCACGCACCCGCATTACTTTGATGGCTTCGGCGGCTTCCTTCGCGGAGGAGAGATCCCGCCAGACGACCTCGTGGGGAAGAAAGGTCTGGTCGAGAATGCGGACCCTTCCGCTCCCGGGCAAGGCTTCGATGGCGCGGTGGTGTTGGTTTCCGATTTGCATGACAAGGACCAGCTTACGCCGGAAGGATGATCTCCTCCAGTGTGGACAAAATCGCATGGGATGAAGGATCTGCTTCAGGATTTCCCGGACGGACCGCCAGGGCCGTGGCGAATCCCGCTTCTCTGGCCGCGTCGAGTTCGGCAACGATGTCGCTGACAAACAGGATCTCCCCGGGGGCCATTCCCACTGCTAAAGCGATCGTGGCATAACTCGCCGCTTCTTTTTTGGATCCTCGCGTGGTGTCGTGGTGCCCGCTCAGCATCGGCGTCAGATCGCCCTCCTGGGTGTGCGCGAAAAAGAGCCGTTGGGCCTGCACGCTGCCCGACGAATAAATCTGCAACAACAATCCGGAGGAAAGGAATTTCTGCCAAGCCGGCACCACATCAGGAAACAGGGTGGCCTGCAATGCCCCAGACCGGAATCCTTCCTCCCAGATCAAGCCCTGAAGCTGCTTGAATCCTGTCAGCTTGGCATCCCCCTCCATTAGATGTTCGAATTCCCGGATGAACCATTCCTTTGCGGCACCACTGCCGATGGGATGAGGGCACCAATTCTTCACGGAATTCCTCCCTGCATCTCTCGCCATTTGGCCCAGGACATCCACGACGTCTGGACGGTCGGCTTGGTGGTCCAGGAATCCACGGAGCGCCTTCCGGGCATGGGGAAACATCACCTCACGGACAAAGGCCAAGGGAGATACAGTTCCCTCAATGTCGAACAGCAGGAGACGTCCTTCGAACCGGATCATTCGCCGAGCACAGCATGTTGGAACTCCCGCAAATCCGCCCGGACAAAGGCCGGACCGAAACAGACCGGCAGATATTCCCCTGCCACGGCGTCCCCCGTGTAGAGGGGGGTCCAACCGGATTCATCCTGGAAAAGTCGGATCGCCCTGATCCGGCGTTCTTCACAAAGGTCAAACCAGTGTTTCGTGCCACGGGGCACATTGATCAGATCACCCGCGAGCACTTCGATCGAAAAAACCGTGCCATCATCGCCATGAAGGTGGAACACTCCGCTCCCTTCGACGATGAAGCGCACCTCGTCCTCGGCATGGGTGTGCTCCCGGTTGAAACGGTTCAACATTACCTGGAGACCCGGAGTCTCGGGGGTGACCTGGATGACGTCAGCCGTCACATAATTGCCGAGGACCTTGAGGTGATCGATTTCCTCCGCGAAGGCAGCGAGAACTTCGTCCGCAGTGGCCTCGCCTGCGAGGCGGCCGGAGACTTCCCAGTTTTCATGGTGGATGCCATACTCCAGGAGAAAGGCATTGATGGGACCGACGCCGGTGATGATGCGGTCTTCTGAGGGAATGCGGACAACGGCCATGGGGATATTCAGACTTTGGAATGGTTTGGAAAGAGCAACCTCTGGTGCAAGGACACTTCAAAAAGAAACTCCAGAACTTCCACCTGACGACGGGCCTCCGCAAGGTCCGCTCCCCAGGTGTAAAGACCGTGGCCGGAGAGGAGAAACCCATGACGGAGAGGGGTTTCTTTGTCCAGAAGGCGGTCTTCCACCTCCCCTGAAAGGGCGATCATGTCCTGGGTGTTGGGAAAGATCGGCAGGCTGACGCGGGTGTCGTGGGTCGCGATGCCGGAGAGCCCCTTCAGCATTTCATAGCCCTCCAGTTCCAGGCTGCCGGTGGGGAGCAGACTTGAGGAAAGCACCGTCGCAGCTACCGAATGGGTGTGCAGGACTGCTCCGGCCCCGGCACTCCGGGCGAGGACGACATGGAGGAGGGTCTCGGCGGAGGGCTTGGGGAAATCGGGGTGCAACGAAGTGCCGTGGTTGTCAACGAGGACAAAGTGTTGGGGGCGGAGGCGTCCTTTGTCATGACCACTCCCGGTCAGTAATACCACCATGGGATCGCGTTCCACCACGACGCTGTAGTTGCTGCTGGTGCCAAGGGACCAACCTCGCCGGTGGAAATCCGCGCCGGTTTGGATCAACTCCTCCAGCAGAGGAGAATACCGTTGCATCGTGAGGTCGGCTGCGGGTGGTTGGGCTGGGGACCGTTTTGTCATGCAGGAATGAGGATTCTAATGATAATGGGCTCTCCGCGAAAGGGAACCGTGTTTCAAAAATGTCACCCGGCGTGTTGCCTCCCGCATCCGCGCTCGCCTACGGTCTTGAACCGTGGTGCGATTCACGGCAGACTGGGGTCATGTTGCGATCGCTTTCCGCCCTTCCCGGCTTTCTCCTCTGCTTCGCCGCGCTGTCTGCGGCCCGGGGCCAGAACCAGACTGCGCTGGATTTCAACCGGGACATCCGGCCCATCCTGTCCGACAACTGTTTCGCCTGTCATGGGTTCGATGCGAAAAAGCGCAAAGCCGACCTCCGTCTCGACGTCCTCGCCGGAGCCACCGCCGACCTCGGGGGGCACCAGGCCGTGAAACCAGGACAGCCCGGTGCCAGTGAACTGGTGGCCCGTATTCTCTCCACCGACCCTGAGGAGATGATGCCGCCTCCGGACTCCCACAAAAAGCTGTCCCAGTCCCAGATCGAAACCCTGCGGCGTTGGATCTCCGAAGGCGCCCCTTATGCGCAGCATTGGGCCTTCGAACCACCGGCGAGGGCCGCGCTGCCGCCACCCCCTTCCTTTCCCGGTTGGGGGCGCAGTCCGGTGGACCGGTTTCTTGGTTCCCGGCTGACCGCTGAAAGCCTGGCCCCGGCGCCGGAGGCCGACCGCGCCACCCTGATCCGCCGGCTCACACTCGATCTGACGGGACTGCCTCCGACGCCCCAGGAAGTGGCAGCCTTCCTCGCCGACCCTGCTCCGGACGCTTACGGGAAACTCGTCGACCGCCTTCTCCAGAGCCAGCGCTATGGCGAGCACATGGCGCGTTACTGGCTCGACGCGGCCCGTTATGGGGACACCCACGGCCTGCACCTCGACAACGAACGTGCCATGTGGCCTTGGCGCGACTGGGTGGTTCGGGCATTCAATGACAACCTGCCCTACGACCAGTTCACGGGTTGGCAGATTGCGGGCGATCTCCTGCCCGGGGCCACTCAGGACCAAAAGATCGCCAGCGGCTTCAACCGCTGCAACGTCACGACCAGCGAGGGAGGATCGATCAATGAGGAATTCCTCTTCCGCTACGCGGTGGACCGCACGGACACCATGATCTCTGTCTGGATGGGACTCACCGGGGGCTGTGCGGTCTGCCACGATCACAAGTTCGATCCCCTGACCCAGAAAGAGTTTTATCAGTTGTATGCCTTTTTTTACAGCGCGGCCGATCCCGCGATGGACGGCAACATTCTCCTCACCCCGCCGGTCCTGCGCCTCGTTTCCCCGGAGCAAAAGGCTCAGATTGAAGGCTTCGATAAGGAGATCGCCGCTTTGCGGACCAGTCTGCAACAGGCCGTTGCGAAAGCTTCCTACGTCGATCCGGCAACCCTCACTCCCCCTCCGGCACCTCGCGAGGAGGATACCGTCTGGCTCGACGATGCTTTCCCTGCCGGTGCCAAGGTGGAATCGAGCGGCGGCGGCCCGACCACATTCGTCGAAGCGGCCAAAGGTCCGGTCCTCAGCGGTGGACGTGCCCTGCAACGCACCGCGAACGGGGTGGGGCAGGACTTCTATGCTTCGGGGGCCGCGGACTTGACGGTGCCGGCCGGGGCGACTTTTTTTGTCAATGCCTACCTCGATCCGGCCAACCCGCCCGGAGCCATCATGATCCAGTTCCACACCGATGGCTGGAAACATCGCGCGGTCTGGGGTCAGGAAGCGCTGATCGCATTTGGCAAGGCCAACACGCCCGAGAAAGTCGTCATGGGAGGACTGCCCAAAGCGGGGGAATGGGTGCGCCTCGAAGTCCCGGCAGAAAAGATGGGACTCAAAGCGGGCATGAAGATCAAAGGGTTCGCCTGCACCCAGCACGGCGGCACCGTGACCTGGGACCGCCTCGGGGTTCGCTCCCGGATCGATCCGGTGAACGATCCGCGATGGTCTTACGCGGCCTGGGACAAGGCGTTCACCGCCAAGCCGCTCAAGGATTTCCCCCAGGAGATCACCCAAATCCTCCGCGGGGTGGCTTTGAAAGACCGCAGCCCGGCTCAGTTGAAAACGCTGAAGGAATACTACCTCGAGAACCACTGCGACGCCCTGGCGGACGCGCTGGATCCGATCCGGTCGAAGCTGGTTCCGGTCGAGCAGAAAAAGAAAGCCGCCGAAGATGCCGTTCCGGCCACCTTCATCATGGCTGATCTCCCCCAGATGCGGGAAGCCAATGTGATGAGCCGGGGCCAGTACGACAAACCCGCCGAGAAAGTGAACCGGGGGACCCCTGCCTTCCTTCCAGCCCTTCCAGCCAAGCAAGCCTATGACCGGCGTGATCTTGCTGCCTGGCTGACCGCGCCGGAACATCCCCTGATGGCTCGGGTCACCGTGAACCGCCTCTGGCAGCAGTTCTTCGGGGTCGGCTTGGTCAAGACCGCGAATAATTTCGGGGCCCAGGGGGAGCCTCCGAGTCACCCCGAACTGCTCGACTGGTTGGCGGTGGAGTTCCGCGAATCCGGCTGGGATGTGAAAGGTTTCATCCGCACGCTGGTGACTTCCGCCGCGTACCGGCAGAGTTCCCTCGTCACGCCGGAGCAGTTGGCCAGGGATCCCGAGAACCGGCTTCACGCCCGGGGAGCGCGTTTCCGCCTCGATGGAGAAGTCATCCGCGACCAGGCACTCTATGTTGCCGGACTCCTCAATCCTCAGATGGGCGGCCGGGGGGTGAATCCCTACCAACCGGAGAATATCTGGGAGCCCGTGGCCTACTCCGGCAGCAACACCCGTTTCTTCAAACAAAGCACCGGGCCCGATCTCTATCGGCGCAGTCTTTACACCTTCTGGAAACGCACCGCTCCGCCGCCGGCGATGACCACCTTCGATGCCCCGTCCCGTGAGGCCTCCTGCCTGCGCCGGGAACGCAGCAACACGCCCCTTCAGGCGCTGGTGACGATGAATGACATCCAGCACATTGAGGCGGCGCGGGCCTTTGCCGCGAGGATTCTCCAGGAAGGTGGCGCGACGGAGCAAGCGCGGCTCGATTGGGCCTTCCGCAACGTGGTGGCCCGCTCCCCTTCTCCGGAAGAAAGCCGGATTGTGGCTGCAGCGCTGCACCAGCACGGCACACGCTACGCCGCAGATCCCGACGTGGCGGCGAAATTGATCGCGGTGGGGGAATCAAAGCCGCCCGCGGACATCCCGCCGCCCGAGTTGGCTGCCTGGACACTGGTGGCAAACCTGTTGCTCAACATGGACGAAACCCTGACCCACGAGTGAGATGAAGCTGATCCCTGCTGTGTTGTTCCTGCTCACCGGGATCCTCCGGGCGGCTCCCCCTGATTGGGTCCAGGTGACGCCTGCTGCCGGATGGCAACCAAGGGATTCCCAGGGGGAATGCGTCTTTGGAAACCGGCTCTGGATTTTTGGAGGGTGGTTCAACTCGCAGGAAGCTCCCCCGCGTGATGTCTGGTCTTCAGCGGACGGCAACACGTGGCAGTGCGTGCAACCCGCAGCTCCCTGGCTCCATAGTGATCTGTCGATGGCGATCACTTACAAGGACCGCATGTGGATGATGGGAGGCTGGTACAACGGCCGGCTTCCT
>JADZAX010000148.1 GCA_020852405.1 Verrucomicrobiales bacterium | reverse complement strand
TGAAATACTCCGCCTTCCTGAAAGAGCTTGGCATCGCCCACGAATTCCTCTCCATTCCCGATGTGCCCCACACCGCGACCGGCAGCTATGACGTCAAGGGAGATGTGATCATGGGACACCACCAAAAGACCTTCGACGCACACCGCCGCCCCTGAACTGGCTCAAGGCACGCGGAGCAAATGATCCGCAGCCTCTCCACCCAGCTAAGTCCCTACCTCATGATTTCAAGAATCCTCCTCCTCTGTCTCCTGTCCGGCCCGGCCTTTGCGGCAGACCTTTCGGTGGCCTCCTATCCGTCAATCCAGGATGCCTTGGACGCGAATCCCGGACGTCGCCTCTTTGTTCCGGCCGGCGACTATCCGATCACCGCGAAAATCCGCCTCCGCGGCAAAGGCGGCGGCCTGTTCGGCCCGGGGTGCATCATCCAGGAAAACCCGGACCAGCCCATCATCGAAATCGAGAATGCGGATGGCGCCGAGGTCAGAGACCTGACGCTGATGCGACCGGAGGGCAAGTGGGAGACGGACCGCGAAGGCATCATCGCCATCAACTGCCGTGACTTCGTCCTGGAGAACGTGCGCATCCTCGACAACCGCTCTCGGTCCGGCGCCATCTGTCTCAGGGAAAACCGCGATTGCCGCATCAGTCACTGTCTGGTGCGCAACTACATGAAGGTGACGATCGATGACCGCACGAAGAGCGCGGGTTACGGCTACGCTTTCAACTGCACCGATGGCACCGGAATCAGCATCAGCTACAGCACCGGGACCCTGATCGAGGCCAACCGCATCGTCGAAAACAACCTCGTGCCCACTCCCGAGCTCAGAGAGAAACACCAGTTGGGGGATTTCGTGAAAAAGAACGCGGTCAAGGGAGACATCGTGAACCAGATCACGTGGGACGCGGACTACGTGGACAATTGGCAGCAGGGCTCAGGAATCCTCGTCACGGCCCCCAAGGTCGGCGACCTGACGCGCCTTCTCGGCAACCATATTGAAAATGCCGCCCAGGGCATCGACCTGCACTGCGATCATGTCATCGTGGCGAACAATATCATTGTGAATTCCTTCATGGGAATGAAGGCCATGCACGGGTCGCGGAATGTGCTCATCACCGGCAACCAGTTCATCAAGAACAGCCTGTGGGCCATCGGCCTGATGCCCGGGGCAGCGGCGGACGCGGAAAATTTCGATGGCGGCTCCATCATCGCCAACAACATCATCTCCGACTTCGGTCACGGTGACGCCCATTGGATCTGGGGAGACGACCGTTCCCCGATCAAATTTGACACCGGGCAGCAGCCCGACGATCCGCCTCTCAGCGATGTCATCATCCAGGGCAATCTCGTCCACTGCACCGGACCTCCGCGCTACCAGTATGCCGTCATCCTTCCCGGCGGTCCCAATGCCCCCCGCGGACTGCACTTTTCCAACAATCTCTTCCATCCCGGCAGCAAGGGGGTGGCCAACATCGAGCTCCCACCGTGAAAGCCTGGTTTCTTGTCTTCCTCGGCTGCACCGCGACAGCCGGGGCCGGCACGCAGGGCACCGGCATGACCTTCCGGTCGGGAGAGCGCAACCGGGAGGAAATCCGCATTGAGGCGGCATTCACTATCGACGCCTCGGATTGGGGCGACGCGGTGCGGCTTTCAGGAGCGGCCGCATCGGCACCCGGATGATGCTGACGGTGATGGCATCGCTGATCGAGATTTTGCCCTGCCCTATTCCCCTGAAAATGAAACCTAGCCCCGTCACTCTAAGTAACCCGTTCCCTCGGGCCACCCACCTTTCCACCTGTTTGAAACTCCTGCCCGTTGCCTTTTGTTGTCTCTTCCTGCTCTGCCATTCAGGCGGTTTGGCGGCCGGGGAAGCACCTCTGCCCCTCTGGCCGCAAGGCGCTCCCGGAGCCCTCGGAACTGCGACCAAAGACATCCCGACCTTGACCCCATATTTCCCGGCAAAATCCTCGGGCGCGGCGATGCTGCTTGTTCCTGGCGGAAGCTATTCCGGCATCTACGAAGGGCAGGCGGAACCTTTTGCCCTCTGGCTCAATGACCAGGGAGTCACCGTTTTCGTGCTCCGCTACCGCCTGGGCAGCGCGGGTTACCATTATCCTGCGCAACTGCAGGATGCGGTGGAAGCCATGCGCCGCATCCGGGGGAATGCCACCATGTGGAAAATCGATTCCCAAAAGATCGGAGCGATGGGCTTCTCCGCCGGCGGCCATCTTGTGTCCACCCTGATCAATCACCCGGAGGATGGGGAAATCGCCGGACAAGTGTCCGCTGTGAGTTCCCGTCCAAATCTGGCCATACTCTGCTATCCGGTGATCAGCATGATTACAAAACCGCACGAAACCTCCCGGCGGATGCTCCTTGGGGAACATCCGGCCGAGGATCTCGTGCGCCACACTTCCAGTGAACTCCAGGTTGGTCCCGGTCTGCCTCCCTGCTTTCTCTGGCACACCACGGAGGACAAGTTGGTGCCCGTGGAACATGCACAACTCTTTGAGGCCGCCCTCGCCCGGAACGGCATTCCTCACGAGTTCCACCTCTACCAGCGCGGGGATCACGGCACCGGGCTGATCGGCACGGATCACCCCTGGTTCGCCGATCTTCTTTTCTGGCTCAAGGCGGAGCACTTTGTCCTTCCGTAGCCTGCCAACTTGCCCCTACCTGTTTTTTTCTTGATGTTTCCTGCACAACCAACCCTGGGTTCACTGCTTCTTGATGCTTCCGAAATGAAAAAGCTCCACGAGCGTGGGATGTCTCCCACGAGCCCCAAAGCATTGATTTGCCTTTGACGACGGAAGGCTTCCACTGCACTCATACGTTCACCCTCACCCCACCGCCCTTTCTCCAGTCATGAAAACGCCCCTCTGCAACGTCTTCAGAATGGTCTCGGCTCTTCTGCTGACCAACGCCTTGTCAACCGCGGCCGATCCGTCCCCGACCAAGGCAAAACCCGAGGCCGGTTCCCGTGCCGAGGTAAAAAAGGGAGCGGACTGGACGTTCACCCCCGATCCAAGCCTGCCCAACGTCCTCATCCTGGGAGATTCGATCTCCATCGGCTACACGCTGCAGGTGCGCGCGTTGCTGCAGGGCAAAGCCAACGTCTACCGCCCCACCTCACCTGACGGCACAAAGCCAGTCAATTGCAGCGGCACGACCTCGGGAGTCAAAGGTGTCGACCAGTGGCTGAGCGGTCACAAGTGGTCGGTCATCCATTTCAATTGGGGACTGCACGATCTGAAACATGTCGCCTCTCCCGGCTCCTCGCAAAACACCAACTCCGCCAACGATCCCGTCCAGGCGACGGTGGAAGAATACAGCCGGAATCTCGAAGCCATCGCAACAAAGCTCCAGGCGACCGGTGCCCGGCTCATCTTCGCGACCACCACCCCGGTGGCACCGGGCACCACCAATCCCCTTCGTGAGGTCGATGCTCCAGGCCGTTACAACGCCGCCGCACTGAAGATCATGCAGGCCAGGGACATCGCCGTGGATGATCTCTTCGCCTTTTGCGAGCCGCAGCTGGACAAACTGCAGCTGCCGAAGAATGTCCACTTCACTCCGGCCGGGTCCCAGGCCCTCGCCACCCAGGTAGCGAAGGCCATCGAGGCAGAGCTGACCGCATCGCCGAAATGATCCGATAAATTTCCGCCTCCGGCCCACCTCCATCTGACCATGAGTCTTTCCCGCCCAACCCGCCGCAGAATTCTCCAGACCGCCGTCGGCGCCGCCGGTTCGGGGTTTCCCTTTGTGCGCGCCGGGGCTCCTCCGGTGGTTGGACAGGGCAATTACCGCTACCGGGTCGTTCCCGACTGGGGCGTCCTCGGCGCCGCGACCCCGTTGAAAAATTGCCACGGCATGGTGCGGGACCGCGAAGGACACCTCCTCCTCTTCACCGATCACACGGCGAACAACATCATCGTCTATGACAAGCAGGGGCGCCTCGTCCACAAGTGGGGCAATGCCTTTCCCGGAGCGCATGGACTTTCCATCGTCACGGAAGGCGAACGCGAAGCGCTTTATCTGACGGACCTGCAGAGACACCTCGTCGCCAAAGCCACCCTCGATGGTGAGATCCTCCAGGAATGGCATTGGCCGGAGGCGACCGGCAAATACGAAAAGGAAGACCAGTACCGTCCCTCCTGGACTCTCCACCTGCCGGACGGCGGCTTCTTTGTGCTCGACGGCTATGGCCGAGATTACATCATTCGTTATGATGTGTCGGGCAAATGGCAGGGCATCACTGGAGGAGCGGAAGGAGGGATCGTCCACTGGGGTCCCCACGGAGGCATGATGGACCTGCGCGACGGGAAGGATCCCACTCTGCTGATCGCGATGAGCGACCAGCAGTATTTGCTGCGGCTGGATTTGGATGGCCGACAGTTGATGAAAACCGATCTTCCCGGAGGCAATCCCCGCCAGATCAGGCGGCATGACGGCGTCTATTTTCTCGCCCACCTTGCCGACAATTGGCCCAAGGACCGGAACTCCAGGGGCTTCGTCTCCGTCCTCGATGCGGACCTCCGGGTGCTCTCCAATATCGCCGGAACCCCTCCTGTCTACGGAGACGATGGACACCTGCAGGCCATGAAACACCAGGAAGAGGTTTTTCTGCATCCCCACGACCTCACCGTCGATGAGGATGGCAGCCTCTATGTCGCCCAGTTCGCCTCAGGGAACACCTACCCGGTCAAATTGGAGCGCGTCTGACCGGACCGAACGGCCGAATTCATTTCGCCAGCAGGGAGAGCACCGTCCTGGAGGGGATGGCTCCATGGAGAATGAGCAGAGGGTCGTTGTTGAACCGCCCTCCCTTGCCCCCTCCCGCGGTGGCTGGGGTGGTGGGATTACCCTCATGAAGCGGCGAAATGGTCGCGACATGCCCGATCACATTTCCGGATCCATCGAGGAGGGCCGCCCCGCTGCTGCCGGGTGCCCAGTCAGTGCTGACATTCATCCGGAGATCGGCCGGGGGAATTCCTTCCACCGACTTCGCTCCCTTGTCACGGTTCACCAGAAATCGGTTCACGATACCGCTGCTGAAATAGTTCTTTTCCTGCAGCGGGTTGCTCAAACAGTAGGCGGTGTCCCCCACCTCCACATCAGTGCTGAGTGCCAGCGGTTTCAGCGTGGCCTCTGTGAGCCTCAGGATGATGGAATCGCTGCGGACATCGCCTGCGATGACTCCGACGATCGGCAGGAACCGGCCACCGCTGTCCACGGCCACGAAATACCCTTCCTTCAGGGTATCTGGAGGATCGCTGAGATGCCAGGCTGTGGCAAAGGCATCGGCGGCGATCGGGTAAGCCCCGGACAGTTTGACATGCCAGTGGTCGCAGCGGGTGCAACGGTAGAACCATCCTGCGGAAAGGTAGCGGTCACGGGCCAGGCGGGCGATCTGCCGCCCGCTCAATGGCACGGTCGAAGGCCGGGCCAAATCCACCGGACCAGGGGTCGGAGATTCGCGGGAGGCCAGAAAGGCTGCGGAGGGAAGCAGCCGCCCGCTTTTTTGGGCATCTTGTGCTTTGGCAATGAGCGGATCCTCGACCAGCATGGGAGCAGCCCCACCGGGAGTGCCACCTTCCGGCATGGCTTTTACCATTGCCGGAGCCGAAGGCGCGGAGGATTTCCCGGTGACCGCTTTCTCCACCGCATCCCGTAACCCGGTTCCACGGAGTTCGGAGCCCGCCGCCGTGATCAACCCGGTCGTGCCGTTGACAAGAAAGGCGGAGGGAATGCTGTGAACATTGTATTTCCCGGCGATCTCCGCCTGCCAGCCCTTGCCGTCACAGATCTGGGGCCAGGGCATTTCATTTTGCTTGATGAATTGGGCGAGCTTCTCCAGAGAGTCGGCGTTGTCGAGACTGACTCCGAGGATCTCAAAGCCCTTGTCGTGGAACTCCCCATAAACTTTCCGGATCTCCGGCAGTTCCCGCAGGCAGGGACCGCACCACGTGGCCCAGAAGTCCAGCAGGACGGTTTTGCCCTGGTAGTCGCCGGGAAATCGGATGGTCTGACCGGTGGTCGTGACGGCTTCAAAGGCGACCGGCGGACCGCCGGCGGCAAACGTGGTTGCCGGCTTGGTTTCTTCGACCACCTTGTCGGACTTGATGATCCGCATGCCTTCCCCGGAAGCGGTGAGACCGCTCACTTCGTAGGTGGTTCCACCGATGTTGAACGGTTTGCGGACATCGAACTTCTCGGTCTTGTCATCATATTTCCCATCACCGTTGAGGTCGAGCAGGAGATTGACCTGGGACTTGTCGCCCTCCTTCCCTCTGAAATCTCCCGTTGCGGCCGCATCATCGAGCATCGCCGGATAGGTTTTTCCACCGATCACGGCCTTCCCGGCATAGCCCCAGTCCCGGTAATAGAACAGCATGGTCGCTGCATCGGAGCGTTGCGCAGGATCAAAGCGGTAGAGCTGGATCTGGACATCACTCTGGCCGTTCTTGCGCTCCAGTGGCAGTTTCGCCCGCCCGGAATAGGAGGTGCTTTCCTTTCCATTGGAGGTCCGGGTCCGGGCTTCCCAAACCGCGGGGGGATCATCGTTGAGATCGCCGTTGCCGTTGGTGTCCACCCAGAGACGCTGGGTCCCACCCGCCGGCTGATCGATCAGGAGAATGACCTTTTGAGGTGACTCCGCGGGCCCGAGAGGAATTTCCCCGTAGAGCGGATTGCTGATGCCCTCGGGAGCTTTTTTCAATCCGGTCGGCGAGGCTGGTCCCAAGGTCAGTCGCTGGGGATTGTAGTAGCGGAATTTTGGGGTGGCATCGGCGGACATCCACTCCAAGCTCACTTCCTGCGCAGGAGACACCCCAGCGAGGAGTAGAAGCATTCCCAAACAGGATCGACCGGGGCAACGGAGAGTTGTGTTCATCTTCAAAGCAGAGTAGCGGCGCTGAGCCGCTTATAGCCGGATCACCCCTTCCCCGGCAAGAGAAAAGAAGGGGCCGGATCCCCCGATAGGGATCAACCCCGGCAGCAGTCGCCAGCAAATGGCTGATTCCCGCATTTTTGATTTCGAGACAAACACCCCAATTTTACGTAGAATGCTCCCGGCGTGAACCAACCGTATCGCCGCAGCCTCCCAGAAATGAAATCTGTCCTTGCCCAGCTTTGCTCCTTGGCTTTGTTCGCGGGAACAACGGCCCTGCTTCACGCCGCTCCCTCCGGACCTCTCAATCCGGAACGTCCCCGGCTTGCGATCTTCAATGGCAGTTCCCAGCCGGTCGATGTTTTCTGGCTTCAGG
>JADZAX010000147.1 GCA_020852405.1 Verrucomicrobiales bacterium | reverse complement strand
ACAGATCTGCTTGTCGGTGTCCGGCACCGACTGGTCGGTGATCGTGAGCAGGTAGACCGGCATGCTCTTCCCGCTCAGTCCGCGAGACTCCAGCGAGGCAAACTGGGGAAAAGTCCTCCGCCAATGAACCAGGGTGCCCTCATATTCCTGCCAGGTCAGCCGGTGCATCGGCGGGTAGGTCTCCTGTGCCTGCAGCGACGGAAACAACAACGCAAGGAAGCAGAGCAAGGCAGGTGCTTTCATGGCGTCTTAATCTTCGCGGCCAGCGCGTTCAGGGCCTCCAGGTCAGCCCCGGTGGCGCCGGCGGTGGAAGGCGTGCCATTGATGAGGCAATTGGTCCAGACCGCGGCGCCGGTGACCTTGACATCCAAGTTCTCAAAGGTGCAGTCTTTGGCATCGAGGACCGCGTGGCTGGTCACCAAGCCGGTGGCAGGTCCGACGAGACGGCGGATGCAGACATTTTCCATTCTCATCCGGCATTCACCGGTGGCGCGGCCGTTGATGCTGAGCGGATTCTGTGCCGACGACAGGACGAGGACGTTCTGGAGCGAATACCGGCCCTCGTCGAGAAAATAGAGATCAAACCCGACACACTCCGCAATGAACACTTTGGTGTAGGAAGTCTGCGAGGTTCCCGTGTCGCAGATGCCGGTGCTGTTGCCGATGCTGACGAACCCATTCACGCGGTATTGGGCCGACTCATGCGCGCTGATGCCGTCGTCCCCGCACTCGATGGCGCGGATGTTTTCAAATTCCACCTCCCGGCAGTCACCGTGGATGTTGAACCCGTCGTTGTAGGGATGGGTCGCGGTGAGATTTTTGATGACGAGATGGGCGTTGTCCCCGCCAAACTGCACTCCGGCGCTGCGCACCGGCACCGCGATGTTGGCGTCCTCCAGCTTCCGCCCTGGCGCCAGCTTGATATAAAAGCTGCCGTGAATTTGGAGCGGCTTGGCCCCGGGATGCGGAGGATCCTTGATGAAAGTCCATTCTCCGGGCAGCAGCTCTGCGGGATTCTTCAAGGGGGCGCTGCGCCCCTTGGAGGTGCGTCCCATGAGGTTCATCTTCCCGTCGAAAAGAAAAAACCAACGCCCAATGATCGCATCATCGAGCCGAGGCAGCAGTTCCTCATTCTTGAAGAGTCCCGGCGAGACTTCCTTCCATTGGGTGGGGTCCAGCGGATCCGAGCCTTCCAGCGTGGCCCCGTGTCCGTCCAACGTGATCGGTTTTCCCGGCTCCCCTTTCTTGCTGTAAAAGCCCGCGTAGTCACGGTAGACCCTGGCTTCGAGATGGATGGTGTCGCCCGGTTGAGCGGCTTTGATGGCCTGGGCGATGGTTGGAACGTCCTTGCCAACGTAATAATCGGCGGCCTGAACCGCGGACACCACCGGTAGGATCCAGAGGAAAAAATGTTTCCTTTGCCAGAAAGAAGCGGACCAAGGACAGGCTCCGGCAAATGGATCCCGGCCAGGCTTCATGCGGGAGGATTGGCCGAGGCCGCGGCTTGGTAAGTGGCCTTCAGAGAGGGATCGGTCCTCGTGTGGCGGCCGCGGAAAACGAGCAGGAACCCCAGGCGGGGCACCTCCGTGGTGTTGGGTGCGGAGTGATGGACCGTGTTGCAGTGGTGAATCGAGGCATCGCCAGGAGCGAGCAGAGCGCACCGTTGAGCGGACAAGGGCGTGTCCGGCGGGAAAGCCAGACCGATCGAGTTGCCCCGCACGCCGCTCGGCTTGGTCGGAAGCACCCCCTCGCGGTGGGAACCATTCACGTAGTAGACCGGACCGTTCGCTTCGGTCACCGGATCGATCGCGACCCATACAGTGAGCATGTCGGGTGGGCTTTGGCAGAAGTAGGCGTTGTCCTGGTGATACGGCACCCCTGAGCCAATCCGGGCCGGCTTGTTGAAGGTCTCCACCGCGGCCAGCACCGGATCGCCACCCACCAGGGGCGCGACCAGGGTCCGGATGTCGTCCCGTTCGGCCAACCGGCGGAGGGCGGGGTTGTGCTGTTCCAGCCGCCAGAGATTGCGCACCGTCACTCCGTCGGCTTCCCTGGTTGCGGCGTCCGGCGGTTTGTCGGCGAGATCTTCTCGAATGTAGCGATCCAGTTCGGCCCGGACGGCGGCCACCTCATCGGGGGAGAAAAACTCCCTCACGATCACGACCCCATCGCGCTCGTAGTCCTGCAGCAACCGGTCTGGATCCACTGGCTTCATAACAGACTACCACTCTCCGGTTCTGTGGAATTGCTCCTTCACGTTCACTCCGAATTGCACGATGGATTCCTCCAAGCGGGCCAGGGTTTCCTCCATGGGGCGCCCCGCGCTCTCCCGGGTGGCTGGAATGACCGTGTTGATCTCGTTCGAGTCCATGAACCGCGAGGCAGCCAGCAGCCCGGCCTGGTCCTCGGGGGGAACGACGAGAAACCCGTGTTTGTCGGCATGAATGAGGTCGCCCGGGGAGACCTTGCGGCCAAAGACCTCCACCTCACAACCCCACCGCACCGGGTGCACATGGGCATGTCCGACGCAGAGCCTCCGGGCGAGAGCTTT
>JADZAX010000146.1 GCA_020852405.1 Verrucomicrobiales bacterium | reverse complement strand
TCTCCTTCTTGAAGGATCCAAGATGACTGTGAAGAGGGAGCGGGCATTTTCGGTGGCGAGTTGAAGATCAACAATAGGAATTCTCTTTTAGGGAATATGCAAAGATCCGCCAAAGGCTGCGCGGACCAGAGAAAATAGGGTTTTTTCAATCAGAATGTATCTCAAGCATGGAAAGAGCTTCCCTCACTTGGATGGAGAGTGAGGTCTCGGTCAGGGGCAATTCATTCAATTCCTCGTGAAGGGCTCTACGAAAGGCTCGCTTCATCGTGACCACGACATTGGAAGCCTGTTTCACTGTCAGGCGATACTTCTGCGCCAATTCAGCAAGCGTCCGCTTGCCGCTTGGCGAACGCGCCGCTTCTGGATCCAAAACAGGAAGGACCAACCATTCATTAAAAACGTCAAAGTGCGTCATCCTGGATTTGGATTCACAGGCCTCACGCAATCTTGACAATGTTTTATGAATCAAGGCAATAGTCCATTCAGTTCGAAACCTGTCCTCTTCATCAGTGAATGAGGGGTCAGCGAAGCCGCCCCGACCTTCGACTTCTCCCGAATCAAGTTCGTCCAGTGAGACAAGTCCCTTCCTGGGCCTTCGCGAGGCCGCCACCTCCCTCCGGCGCAAGCCAGCCAAGTAGTTGCAGAAAGACCGGTAGAGATAACTGCGAAATCTCCCCAAGGCCTCAGTGGGTTTGGTAAAGAGGGATGTGGTAATCGCATGCAGAAAAAAACCTTGGACAGCGTCTCGGGCATCTTCACTGTTCAATCCACGGTTCTGGGCCACAATCCAAAGTGGACGCCAATACGCACGGGAGAGTCGATCCACCAATCCTGGCGCATCTCCATTGGTGAGTTTCAGGTGCCCTAGTGCCTCCCAATCTGTTTCTGGAAACAATCCTCCGTCTCCACTCAAGGTTTTCTCGCTTTTCATTGGTCCAACCCCTCCTAGTTGGAATGCTTGAGCGTGGCAATAGAATTCAACGACCGATCTAAAAAAATACTGTGATCCGAATCCCTTTCAAATTCGTAGGCAGTCCTGAAATACTGGTTTTCACACACAGTCAATGGAATCCGCAGTGATGATGGACCAACAAACACGAGCGGCTGACCTTCAAATACCAGGGCCGCGAGTTCCGCCTCACCGACGTCCACGGCGAAGTGGTGCGCCCGATCCTGGCCTGAGACGGGTTCGGGGGATTACTGGATGCAAAACGCCCAAAAGGAAGCCTCCCCGCTTCCCACCCACTGCTTTTCCACCGCGAGCACGGAGTGCCTCCGCAAAAAATCGTTCAGCAAGTCGGAGGCCCCGGGCTCAGGGGTGCAAGGCACTTTGAAAAACGCGTAAGCCATCGGTGTTGTCCGGGAATTGTCTCAACTTCTTAGAAAAATTTTCCGCCCGCTTCGCGGGTTCACTCCCCCCCACCCCGTCGCCGCCCTGCGTTCCGCTCGTCCCTCGCTTCTCTTCGCGGCGGCTCCTCCTACCGCTCCTCGGGAACTGCGGCCAAGCGGAACCCCAGGTAGTAGTCCCGGAAGTCCGGCGTGAACCAGAAGCGGTAGGCGGAGCGGCAGTTCCTGCCGCGGTTGCCCCACGACCCGCCGCGGCCCACGCGGTTGGAGCCAGTCTTAGGACCGTGGGGATCCACTCCGCCGGGGAGCGTCTCGCCATACCAGTCCGCGCACCATTCATACACATTCCCGTGCATGTCATACAGCCCATACCCGTTGGCGGCGTAGGATTTCACCGCCGCCGTCTTCTCCAAATACGGCCCCTTCTTCCCGTTTCCGTAGGGATAGTTCCCGTCGAAGTTTGCCTGCGTGCTGTCCAGACTGTTCCCATAGCTGAACACCGTCTCCGTGCCCCCGCGACACGCCCGCTCCCACTGCGCCTCGCTCGGCAACGCCCACCGCCACCCGGACGCCGGCCGGCTCTGCGCGTTCAGTTTCCCGAGGAAGGCCACCGCGTCGTCGTGGCTCACCTGCTCTACCGGCAGCGTCGCCCCCTTGAAATTGCTCGGGTTGCTCCCCATCACCGCCTCCCACTGCCCCTGCGTCACCTCCGTCTCTCCCATCCAGTAATGGCTGCTCAGCGTCACCCGCGTCTGCTTCTCGTCGTCGCTCCGATCTTGTTCCCCTTCCGGACTCCCCATCAGAAACTCCCCGCCCGGCACGTATTTCAGGACCACCTTCTGCCCCCCGCCGATCTCGAAGCTCCTTGAGTCCCCAATGGCGCCCCGGTCCAGGCCTGTTGTATAGGTCGTATGGGACGTATTGGACTGATCTGACGGCTTCGTCGCCGGAGACGCCGGGGGCGTCATCGTGACCGCCGGTTTGCTTTTGATCTGTTCCTGGATCGCCGTGAGCTGCTCTTTCACCACCGCTAGCTCCGCCGCCTGGTCGGCCCGGCCCGTGCTCTCCCGCGCCATCTTCGCGATCTGCGCCTTCAATTCCTCGATCTGACGATCCCGCGCCGCCAGTTCCGCCGTGTTCATCACCGGCCCCGGGGGCGCCACGACCGGCGCGTTCCCCGTCACCAGGGCGCTCTGCCGGAAGATCGTTCCCGAGCCGTCGAACTTCAGCCAGGGGATCTGCTGTTTCCCCGTCGCCTCCTGGACCGCGTCGCTCACCTTGAAAAAGGCGTCGAGGAGATTCTGCCCCCGCGCCGGGAGATTCGCCAGCAGCGCCGCCGTGAACGGCCCGTGACCCCGCCCGTCACTGGCCTGCTTGTTCGGCGCGGCGGCCAGCAGGATCAGCGTGTCCGCCGGGATCTGGTCCTCCGGCAACTGCGCCAGGCCCCCGCCCTCGGCGACCTTGCCGGTCGCGGTCCGCTTCGCCGGGCGGTCCCGGCAGCAGTCCAGCAGCACCACCTTGGGACCGCCGGTGGCCTTGGTGACGTAGCCGAGGACCTCCGTCAGATTCACCGCGGTGCCCCGCAGCAGCGCCTCGGACTCCCCCGCCCCGACGAGGTCGGCATCGACCGGGATGATGAAATTCTCCCGTCCGTCGAGGCTTTCCATGCCGTGTCCGGCGTAGAAGACGAGGGCCATTTCGGACCCGGCGGCGGCTTTCTTGAAGGCCTCCAGTTTCTGGTAGATCTGGGTCCGGGTCAGGTCCCGCCCGAAGATGATGCCCTCCGCCGGAAACCCGAGCTGGTCGCGCAGCATGTCCCGCACGGCGGTCGCGTCATTGACGCAGTTCTCCAGCTTCACCTCGCGCAGCCGCTGCGTGGCCGGGTCCACCGAGGCGGGGTAGGCGTCGTTCCCGATCACGAGGGCGACCCGCTCGGCGGCGCCGAGCGGCAGGGCGGAAAGGAGGGCGAGGACGGCGGCGATCAGCGAACGAGAGTGCATGAAGAAAACGGGAAAGGATGCAGGTGGTCTTCTTTTATACTCTTTCCGGGACCGATGTATTCACCCCAATTTTGCCGAAGGCGAAAAAAAATCGCCCCCGGGCAGCGCAATCCCGTTCTGGCGCCCGGTCCGGGCGACGTGCTAGTCTCCCCGACATGACCCGTCCCGCCGTTCCTCTTGCCTGCCTCCTGACGCTCGCGGCCTGCCCTTTCCTGGCTCCGGCCCCGGCCCGGTCCCAGTCCGCCGACGCTCCGCTGACCCTGCGCCTGCGGTCCCTCCCGAAAGATCCCGCCGCGGCTGCGGTGGAGAAGACCGTCTCGTGGGATCCGAAGCGGACCGTCCTGATCGTCTGCGACATGTGGGACCACCACTGGTGCCTCTCCGCCGAGCGCCGGGTCGCGGAGATGGCGGGACCGCTCAACGCGGTGGTCGCCGAGGCCCGCCGCCGCGGCGTCTTCATCATTCACGCCCCGAGCACCTGCGCGGATTTTTACGAGGGCACCCCGCAGCGGCAACTGGCCCGGTCCGCCCCCTTCGCCAAAGCCCCGGTGCCCCTCGCCACCACCGAGCGGTGGGGAACGGCCTGGTGCTGGACAGATCCGAAGCGGGAATCCGTGCTCCCGATCGATGACTCCGACATGGGCTGCAGCTGCCGCGGGACGAAATGCGAGATCCGAACTCCCTGGACCCGGCAGATCGCCACCATCGAGATGGCTCCGGGGGACGCCGTGACCGACAACGGGCAGGAAACCTACAATCTGCTGACGGCGCGGGGCATTGACCACGTGATCCTCTGCGGGGTCCACCTCAACATGTGCGTCCTCGGCCGGCCCTTCGCGATCCGCCAGATGGTGGCCCTCGGGAAAGAGGTGGTCCTGCTGCGGGATCTGACCGACACCATGTACAACCCGGAACGCCCGCCGGGGGTGGATCATTTCACCGGGACCGACCTCATGATCGCCCACGTGGAGCGGCATTGGTGCCCCTCGTGCACCAGCGAGGACCTCACCGGGGGAACCCCGTTCCGCTTCGCCGAAGACACCCGGCAATGATCGCGCGGGTCGTTTTGTTTTGACACACCGGACCAAACGGGGCTTTATCCGGGGACCAAGCGCCTGTTCCGGGGAGGGGTTCCCCACCGGTCGGCGCCCCGTCACCCGACACCGCACCCCACTCCCGACCCTTTCTCCATGAATACCAAATCCCCCTCCAAAGGCGCTGTCGCCGCACTGGTGGCCGCCTTTCTTGGCTGGCTCTTCGACGGTTTTGAAATGGGGCTGTTCCCGCTGATCGGGAAGCCGGCCCTGCAGGACCTCCTGCCGGGAGCCACGCCGATCGTCCAGGGGCAGTGGTTCACCGTGATCATCGCGGTCTTCCTCGTCGGGGCCGCCACCGGCGGGGTCCTCTTCGGCTGGCTGGGGGACAAGATGGGGCGGGTCAAGGCGATGACCCTGGCGATTTTCACCTACGCCATTTTCACCGGTCTCTGCGCCTTCGTCACCCAGGCGTGGCAGTTCGCCGGACTGCGCTTTGTGGCCTCGCTCGGCATGGGCGGGGAATGGTCACTCGGGGTCGCCCTCGTCAATGAAATCTGGGCCGGACGGAACCGGGCCTGGATCGCCGGGATGATCGGGGCGGCGTCCAACATCGGCTTCCTCCTCACCGGCATTCTCAGCCTGTATCTCAATGCCAGCCTCGAGGCGGTGGGCCACGCGCTGGGGAGCATCGGACTGGGCCAGGAAAGCACCGATTTCCTGCTCCACAACCGTGCCTGGCGGTTCCTCGCGGTGAGCGGGGCGCTCCCGGCCCTGATCAATTTCTTCATCCTCGTTTTCGTCCCCGAATCCCATAAATGGGAGGCGGAAAAGAAATCGGGAGGGACCTCGCACTGGGCCACGCTCGATCTGGGAGGGGTGGTCCTGGCCTGTGTCGCCGCGATGGGGATCATCTACATCTGGTCGCCGATGGTGACGATCAATGTCTGGCTCGCCGGGCTGCTCACCCTGGTGGGACTGGTGATCGCGCTCTGGGGCTACCTGCACCCGATCCAGCAATACATGTCCCGGGCCCTGGCCTCGGGCAGCCTCCTCGCGACGGAGCGGTCGACCAACCAGAAAAACCTGCTGCTCGGCGCCGGTCTCGCCGCGGTGGCGCTCCTTGGCACCTGGGGCTCGGCCCAGCAGGCCGCCAAATGGTCGTCCGGTCTGGCCCCCGAGGGCACGGTGATCCCGGTCATCGAGTATGTCGTCATCGCGACGGCGTTCGGCGCGATCCTCGCCTCGATGGTGGCCCCGTTCATCGCGGACCGGCTGGGACGCCGCGTCACCTACACGCTGCTCTGCGTCGTCAGCCTCGCCATCGCGCTGGTGTTTTTCCAGACGAGCCATCCCTTCACCGGGGACACCATTCCCTCCGGATTCATGCTCAAGGCGTTCCTCCTCGGCGGGCTCACGGCGTCCTTTTACGGATTTTTCCCCCTCTATTTCCCGGAACTGTTCCCGACGAGCGTGCGCGCCACCGGACAGGGATTCTGCTTCAATTTCGGCCGCCTCATCGCGGCGATCGGAGCTCTCCAGCTGGGCAGTTTGACCAAGCTGTTCGCCCGCGACGGGGTGCCCATCATGCAGTCGGAGGCCAACGCCTATTCGGTGCTCTCCTGCGTCTATGTCATCGGCATGGTCCTGATCTGGATCTCCCCGGAGACGAAGGGCAAGGAACTGCACTGACGGAGAGGTCCCTGCGCGATGAGGGGCCTTGCCTTCGACACGGATTTCCGGCAGGATGCGGGATGCCCTGTCCCGGCCCCCGCACCCTGACCTTCCTGCTCCTCGCCGGAGCCGGGTTTTTGTGTACCGGAAGGGCGGTGGCGGCGGATCCCGTCCTCCCGGCGGAGGATCTGGCTTTTTTTGAAAACCGGATCCGCCCGCTCCTCGCGGAGCACTGTCTGGACTGCCACACCGCCGGCAAAAAAACCAAAGGCGGGCTGGCTCTCGACTCCGCCCAAGGCTGGCACGACGGGGGCGAGTCCGGTCCCGCAGTGGTCCCAGGCGAGGTCGAGGGGAGTCTGCTCCTCAAGGCGGTGCGCGATGCCGAACGAGGCCTCCAGATGCCGCCGAAGGACCGGCTCCCGCCCGCGGAGGTCGCCATCCTCGAGGAATGGGTGAGCCGCGGAGCCCCCGACCCGCGGGGACAGGCACCGGGAGCGGGCCCCAAGCACCAGGTCGGCCTCAGCCTGGCTGAAGGCCGGCGCTTCTGGTCCTATCTCCCCCCGCTGGACACGCCCCCGCCGGCGGTGGCCGATCCGGACTGGGCGGACAATGACGTCGACCGCTTCCTCCTCGCCCGGCTCGAAACCGCCGGTCTCGCCCCCGCCGGGGACGCGGAGCCCACCGCCCTGGTGCGCCGGCTCTACCTCGATCTGACCGGACTGCCCCCCACGCCGGAGCAGATCGACCAATGGCTGGCCGATCCCTCGGCACAGGCCTGGGAGGTGCTGGTCGACCGCCTTCTCGAGTCCCCCCGGTTCGGCGAGCACTGGGGCCGCCACTGGCTCGACGTGGTCCGCTACGGGGAATCCCTGACCCTGCGGGGCCTCGTCTTCACGGAAGCCTGGCGCTACCGAGACTATGTCATCGACGCCTTCAACCGGGACCTGCCCTACGACCAACTCCTCCGGGAACACGTCGCGGGCGATCTCTTGCCGGCGGAGTCGCCTCAGGAAAAGCAGCGCCAGACGCTCGGCACGGCGTTCCTCGTGCTGGGGAACCACAACATGGAGGAGCAGGACAAGGCCCAGCTGAACATGGACATCGTCGACGAGCAGCTCGACACCATCGGCAAGGCGTTCCTCGGCCAGACCCTTGGGTGCGCCCGCTGCCATGACCACAAGTTCGACCCCATTCCCACCAAGGATTACTACGCCATGGCCGGGATCCTGCGGTCGGTGAATTCCGCCAAACATTCCAACGTCTCGAAATGGGTGGAGGTGGACCTGCCGCTCCCGGAAGCGCTGGCCGCCCGCTATGAGGCCAATGACGCCGCCATCGCGACCCTGGAAACCCGCGTCAAAAAGGATCGCGAAGCCCTCAATGCCCTGCGGGAAACGCTCGACCCGGCCACCAAAAACAAGCCCCGAGTGCTCAACCTCGCCGCCCTGCCGGGAATCACCCTCGATGACGGCGACGCCAAGCTGATCGGCAACTGGACGACCTCGACTTATTCCAAGCGGTTTTTCGGCAGCGGCTACCTGCACGATGCCAATGAGGAGAAGGGCAACAAGACCCTCACCTTCACCCCCAAGGTCCGCAAATCCGGGCGCTACGAGGTCCGGCTGGCCTACGTCCCCGCGAGCAACCGCGCCACCAACGTCCCGGTCACGATCTTCAGCGCCGACGGGGAAGTCGTCGTCAAGGTGGACCAAACCGTGCCCCCTCCGATCGATGGAATCTTCGTTTCTTTGGGCACCTACCGCTTTCTCGACAGCGGGGAGGGCTTTGTCCTCGTCTCCAACACCGGGACCGACGGGCACGTCGTGGTGGACGCCCTGCAGCTCCTGCCGGAGGAGCTAAGCCAGCAGGAAATGCCCGAAACTCCGGTGAGCGCAGCCTCCCCGAAGCAGAGCGCCCAACGCAGCGCCCTGGAACTTGTGTTGCGCGCCTCGGAAGAGGAACTGAAGCACCTGCGGAGCACCCTCGATCCCCGTCCCCGCACCATGGGCGTGACCGAGACCGGCGCCGCCGCGGACTGCCCCATCCACATCCGGGGCAATGTCCACCGGTTGGGTGACCAGGCGCCCCGCGGCTTTCTCCAGGTCGCCACTCTTCCGGGGACGGAGCCTGTCTTCTCCCCCACCGAGAGCGGACGCCGCCAGCTCGGGGAGTGGCTCAGCTCGCCGGAGAACCCCCTCACGGCCCGCGTCTTCGTGAACCGGGCTTGGCTCTGGCTGTTCGGCAACGGTCTGGTCCGCAGCGTGGACAACTTCGGCACCACGGGCGACCGGCCGACCCATCCGGAGCTGCTCGACCACCTCGCGGTGGAGTTCATGGCCGGAAAATGGTCGGTCAAGCAGCTCGTCCGCACCCTCATGACGAGCCACGCCTACCGCCTCTCCTCGACACCCGGCTCGGAAGCCGCCGGACTGGATCCGGAGAACCGGCTCCTCTCGCACGCGAACCGCCGCCGGCTCCCCGCCGAGGCCATGCGCGACACCATGCTGCAGGTCGCGGGACGGCTCGATCCCACCGCCGGAGGGCCGACCATCGCCGCCGGCACCGCGACGGATTATCTCTACCCGCACCAAGGGGCTCGGCGCGCGGTCTATGAGCCCGCCTTCCGGAACTCGCCGGTGGAACTGCTCGCGACCTTCGACGGGGCCGATCCAAGCCGCGTCCAGGGCGCCCGCCATGCCAGCACCATCGCCCCCCAGGCGCTCTATCTGTTGAACCACCCCTTCGTCCGCGAACAGTGCGCGGCGGCGGCGGCGCACTGGGTCGCGCTGCCGGGGACGGTGGAGCAGAAAATCGACCAAGCCTACCGCTCCATCCTCGGACGGCATCCGTCCGCCGGAGAAAGCGCGGTCGCCCGTCAATTCCTCGCCGAGAGCAGCCCGGGGATCGACGGCACCTCCTGCTGGGAGGCCCTCTTCCACGCCCTGTTCAGCAGCGCCGATTTCCGGTTTGTCGAGTGAGCCCGGGCACGGGCACAAGGTCCATCGGGAAGGAAGGCGGGATCAAGCCTCACTCCGCCAAGTTCGGCTGGAGCCAGCGGGTCGCTTCTTCCAATGAAATGCCCTTGCGCTGCGCGTAGTCTTCCAACTGATCCGGCAGGATGCGGCCCACCGGGAAGTAGCGGGCCTCCGGATGAAAGAAATAGAGCCCGCTGACCGAGGCCGGCGGATTCATCGCATAAGAAGTGGTCAGGCTGATCCCGGTGTTTTTCTCCGCCTCAAGGAGCCGCCAGAGACCTGCTTTTTCGGTGTGATCGGGGCAGCTGGGGTAACCCGCCGCCGGCCGGATGCCGCGGTATTTCTCATCGATCAGCTCCCCGACGGTGAAGTTCTCCGTCAGGCCGAAACCCATCGCGGCACGGGCTTTCTGATGAACGTATTCCGCAAGGGCCTCGGCGAAGCGGTCCGCCAGAGCCTGCACCAGAATGCCGGTGTAATCATCGTGGGCCTCCTTCAACGACTGGGCATAGTCTTCAATCTCGCGGCCGGCGGTGATGGCAAAGCCCCCCACGGTGTCGATGCGTCCCGAACGGCGCGGGGCGACGAAGTCGGCGAGGCAGAGATAGGGCTGTCCGGCCTGGACTTTTTCTTTCTGCTGGCGCAGGAAATACCTAGTTTCGAGGCGCTCCGCACGGTCCGAGCCGGCGTAGATTTCGACATCGTCCCCGACCGCATTGGCGGGCCAAAGGCCCCAGACGGCGCGGGGATGGACCCGGCCGTGCCGGACAATGTCGTCGAGAACCCGGAGAGCATCCTCATGGAGTTCGCGGGCCTGGGGACCATGGTCGGGATGATCGAGGATCTTGGGATACACTCCCCGCAGTTCCCAGGCATGGAAAAACGGGGTCCAGTCGAAATAGGGAACCAGATCGGCCGGGGCGATGTCGTCCCAGATCCGAAGCCCCCAGGTGTCGGGCGTGGCGATGTCCACGGTGGACCAATCCGTTACCGGCGCGGCGGCGCGGGCCTGCTCGAGGGTGAGATAGGTGGCCGACGATCCCCGCCCGGCATGGAGCCGGCGCTCCTTCTCCTCCGACTCGGCGAGATCCGCGAGGAAGGCCCCGCGGAGGTTGTCCGATTTGAGGCGGTTGCAGACCCCGACGACGAGGGAGGCATCGGTGACGTGGACTACCGGGCCGCTGTAATGCTGGCTGATTTTGATGGCGGTGTGGGCGCGGCTCGTTGTGGCCCCGCCAATGAGGAGCGGCACGTCGAAGTTGAGCCGTTCCATTTCCTTGGCGTTGTGGATCATCTCGTCCAGGCTGGGAGTGATGAGGCCGCTGAGGCCGATGAACTCGGCCTTTTTCTCCACCGCCACGTCGAGAATTTTCTGGCAGTCGACCATGACCCCGAGATCGATGACATCGTAGCCGTTGCACCCCAGGACCACGCCGACAATGTTCTTCCCAATATCATGGACATCGCCCTTCACGGTGGCGATGACAAAGGTCCCGGCGCTTTTCCCGCTCCCGGCTTTGGCGGCTTCGAGATGGGGGGTGAGCCAGGCGACCGCCTTTTTCATGACCCGGGCGCTCTTCACGACCTGGGGGAGGAACATCTTGCCGGCGCCGAACAGTTCCCCGACGATTTTCATGCCAGCCATGAGCGGCCCCTCGATGACGTTGAGAGGAATCCCGATCTTGGCGAGGGCTTCCTCCGTGTCCTGCGCGACAAATTCATCCACCCCCCGGACCAGGGCATGGGCGAGCCGGTCCTCCACGGAGCCCTCGCGCCAACTGAGATCCGGGCCGGTGTTTTTGGCCGAGCCGCCGGATTCGCCGTCGCGCTTCAGCTGCTCCGCAAAGTCGATGAGACGCTCCGTGGAATCGGGCCGCCGGTCGAGCAGCACGTCCTCGACCAGTCCCAGCAGATCCTTGGGGATCTCGTCATAGATCTCCAGCATCCCGGCGTTGACGATGCCCATGTCCATGCCCGCCGCGCAGGCATGGTAGAGGAACGCCGAGTGCATGGCCTCGCGGACCCGGTTGTTGCCGCGGAAGCTGAAGGAAATGTTCGACACCCCGCCACTGACACGGGCGCCGGGGAGGTTCTGCTTGATCCACCGGGTCGCCTCGATGAAATCGATGGCATACCGGTTGTGCTCCTCCATGCCGGTGGCGACGGTGAGAATGTTGGGGTCGAAAATGATGTCGTCGGGGGGCATGCCGACCTCGTCGACCAGGATGTGGTAGGCCCGGGAGCAGATCCGGATCTTGTCCTCCAGCGAGGCCGCCTGGCCCTGCTCGTCGAAAGCCATGACCACCACCGCCGCCCCGTATTTGAGGACTTTACGGGCCTGCTCCCTGAATTTCTCCTCGCCCTCCTTGAGGGAGATTGAGTTCACGATCCCCTTGCCCTGAAGACATTTCAAACCGGCCTCGATGACCTCCCACTTGGAGGAGTCGACCATGATCGGCAAGGCGGCGACATCGGGCTCGGAGGCCAGCAGATTGAGGAACCGCGTCATCATGCTGACGCCATCGATCATGCCCTCGTCCATGCAGACGTCGATGATGTTGGCCCCGCTCTCGGCCTGCTGACGGGCGATCGCGGTGGCTTCCTCGAGCTGCCCTCCTTTGATGAGCTTGGCGAACTTGGGCGACCCGGCCACATTCGTCCGCTCTCCGATCATGAGGAAATTCGTCCCCGGCGTGACATTGAAAGACTCCGATCCGCTGAGGCGGAGGGTCGGAGCGGGGTGCGGCACCTCCCGCGGAGGTTGGCGCTGCGCGACCTTGGCGATCGCGGCAACGTGCTCCGGGGTGTTGCCGCAGCAGCC
This sequence comes from Verrucomicrobiales bacterium, assembly GCA_020852405.1. Classification (GTDB taxonomy): domain Bacteria; phylum Verrucomicrobiota; class Verrucomicrobiia; order Verrucomicrobiales; family DEV007; genus JACKQE01. Next base: position 23,131 of record JADZAX010000146.1, on the reverse strand, counting down.
ACCAATGAGGTTCACCAACCCGTGCGCGGCGAACTCTTCCAGATAGCGCTCCATGTCCTCCGGTCCGAGGTCGAATCCCGTCGGGGCCAGGGGATTGGGCAGGCCCGCATTGGGATAGACCGAGACAAAGGTTTCCGCCGCTTCGGACAACTCGGAGAGGAACGGCCGCATCAGATCCGGCCCGAGCGAACAGTTGAGCCCCACCGCGAGCGGTTTGACGTGGGCGATGGCATTCCACAGGGCGCCCACCTTCTGCGCCGAGATCAAGGTTTCCCCCCCGCGGCCCACGGCGGCGGAGACAATGATCGGCAGCCGCACCCCGTCCTGGTCATAGACCTCGCGGATCGCGACCAAGGCGGCTTTGGCATTGAGAGAGTCGAAGATGGTCTCCACCATCAGGATGTCGCAGCCGCCTTCGATCATGGCGCGGATCTGCTGGCGGTAGGTTTCCGTGACCTGGTCAAAGGTCACGACCCGGAAACCGGGATCATCCGCGTCGGGAGAGTTGGTCAACGACACCGTGAGAGGCCCGATGGCTCCGGCGACGTAGCGTTTCCGGCCGGTCTCCTCGCCGATGCGGTCCGCCCAGTGACGGGCGAGGCGCGACGACTCCACATTGAGCTCCCAGGCCAGGTCCCGGAGAAACGCATTCTCCATCACCTTCGACTGGAAGAACTCCGGATCCTTCCGCCCGCCGGTTTCCCGGGGATCGGGCACGAAAAACTCACTCTGCGCCAACGCGGTGGCGGAGAAGGTGTTGGTTTCGATGATGTCCGATCCGGCTTCGAGAAAGCGCTTGTGAATGTCACCAATGACTCCCGGCTGGGTCAGGGAGAGAATGTCCCCGTTGTTGAGAAGATCCTTCTCGTTGGATCCGAAACGGGTGCCGCGCGCGGCAGCCTCATCCAAGCCATACCCCCGGATCGTGGTCCCCATGGCACCGTCGAGCACGAGAATGCGCTGCCGCAGGGCTTGGGTCAGTTCGGCGGTAAGGTCGTCAGGCATGGAATGTCAGGGCGGGAGGCGGATAGTCCGGGGAATGGAAAGGCGGAAAGGCTCGCACGGATTGCTCCCGGCATCAAGCCTGCCCCGCCCGGAGGCGGTGATTAAAAGGTGACCCGGATGCCACCGAAGAAACCCAGCCCGGTGGCGGGGTAGCCCAGGGTGTACTCGTAGTCCGCGTCGAACACATTCTCCACCCGACCGAAAAACTCGACCTGTTCGCCCACATAGACGCTGCCATAGGCACGGGCCACCGCATAGTCATCGAGGAACACACCGGGGCTGTCATAACGGTCAAAGGCGGAAGTCACTTCGGCGCCGAATTTCCAGTCCGGGGTGCGGTAGCAAAACCCGGCACTGAGGGAGTGGGTCGGACGTCGCGGCAGCCGGTCGCCCGGGCCTCCGGCATAGCCTCCGAAATACAAGCCATCCTGAATTTCCGTGTCGAGCCAGGTGTAATGGGTGTAGACCGTCAGCCCCTGGGCCGGGTGCAGGTCAAGGCCGAGTTCCACTCCCTGGGTTTCCGTGTCGACAATGGTGGGAAAGGCCGGATAGCCCACGGAATCGACGAGATTGGTGACGTCGTTGTGGAAAAACACCGCCGACAGGGACCCGAAGTCCTGCGGCAAGTGCTGCCGGACCCCGGCTTCCCAGGAGAGGCTTTCCTCGGGATCGATGAGGGCCACCTCCACCGAGGGGTCGAGGAAGACAAAATCCTGGCCCGACGGGGCTTTGTAACCGGTCGCCACTTTGCCGAAGAGCTGGGTGTGGGTGGCCTCGAAATCGCGGGACAGAGCCACGCTCCAGGTGCCCTTGCTCTCGAAGGAATCGTGCTCGTCCCAGCGGGCGCCGGCGATCAGCCGAAGCTCCGCGGGAAGCTTCGTGTCGATCTGGGCGAAGGTGCTCCAGTAGGCGTAATCAAATCCCGCCGGCGTGTTGAACGCTCCCGGCACCAGGGGCGTGCGGGTGAATTCATAGGAATACCAAGCCGTGCCCAGCGTCAGGGTGGTGTCCTTGGAGGGTTTCAGATTGACGCGCGCTTCCGCCTCGTCCGAAGCCTGATCAAGGAGGTTGTCCTGGAGAAAGACGTCCCGGGTTGCCTCCAGCTCGCTTTCGTTGCGGGAGTAATAGAGCTGAAAATCCCAGCCGTCCCGCTCGATCGTGAGACGCGGGCTCGCCAGCCAGGTGGTGCTGTCGTTCAGCTGGGGCTCCGGAAAAAGCGGGCTATGGGTGGGACCGGGGACCTGGAGACGCGAGTCCTGGTAGTACCCGAGGACATCCAAATAAACGCCATCCCCGAGTTCGTAGGCCACATTCCCGCGCAGGCTGAGGTTGCGGAAATCGGTCTCGGGCAGGTCGTTCTCCGTGGTCAGATAGCCGGCGTCAACGACCGCCCCGAGCTTGCCCTCGCGGATCATGACCTGCTGCCCCGCCCTCGCGGTGCGGAAGGCCCCCCCTTCGGCGAAGGTGGAAAAGGTTGCCCCTTGCGGCACCTTGCGGGCGTCCGCCATCCGGAGATTCAAGGCCCCGGCGATGGCATCCGAACCATACAGAGTGGACACCGGACCGCGGACCAAATCGATCCCTTCCAAGAACGTGGCATCAATCTGCTCCAGTTGGTAAAGACCCGCCAGTCCCGGGGCGAGTCGTCGGCCATTGAGAAGGGCCACGGTGTGGTTGCTTTCCATGCCCCGAACGAAGAGGGAGGTCTGGGATCCGGTTTGGCCGGTCTGAATCAGCGTGGTCCCGGGCAAATAGCTCAACGCTTCATTCACGGAATGCAGCTGACGAGTTTTGAGCTCGCCACCGGAGATCGTGTCTACCGAGGGGGCCAACTGAGCCAATGTCTGGGGCGTTTTGGTGGCCACCTCGGTCACGATGAGCAGACGGTTGAGATCCTCGGTGTCGGCTGCCAGCAAGGGGAATGCGGCCACTGCCAGCAAACCCGAGAAGAGGAGGGCTGATTTTTTGATCATCATGGGGGTGCGGATTAAATGGGGTAAATTGCCTATTTCTAACGTATCGTCGAATCAGGATTCATTGATGCGTATATCATCATTTATTTTCAGTCAACCCTTTTTTACAAAAGCCGCGCGCTGGGACTCCCCCGCCGGCAACAAAAAAACCCGGAAGTTTCCTTCCGGGTTCCAAGGCAAACAAATGCCGGGATTTTCAGCCACCTGGATCAGGCGGACGCGGCCGGACCACGATAGGTCGCGCTGCCGAAGGCGAGCATCGGGAAGAAAATGATGCCCAAGAAAATCAACCCCAACGCATAGGCGACATCTTTGCCGAATGATTTTGCCAGATCAACCATCACGATGAACGCCATGATGACATTCACGAAGGGAATCAGGAAAAGGATAACCCACCAAGCCGGACGGCCCACGACCTCCAACAGGACGATGATGTTATAAATGGGCACGATCGCCGCCCAGCCGGGTTTGCCGGCTTTGGTGAAAATCTTCCACATCGCAGCGATGAGGAGAATGATGATCCCAAAATACAGGACCAATCCTAGAAGCCCGCCGATCATTCCTCCGGCGGAAGGAGCATCTTGATAGGAATCTTGAGCAAGCAGGTTCAGAAATGGATGGTTCATTGATAGTGTGGGTTAGTTGAGTGCGGTGGTATTTTGAATGCTCAGCAGGAAAGATGCCTTTCTTGCATTTGAACCGGACCATCATGCGGTTTTGAATCGTTGCCGACAAGAAAATTCCGCAGTTGCGTTACAAAATTGGTTCCATTGTTTGAACGATGTAAGAATTGAGAACTTGCCCAAAGTCTGGGTTGGGTATATTACTCCTCGTATGAAACTACTCACTCTGTCATCAATTGTTGGTATCGCCGCCGCTGCTTTCCTTTTCAGCAGCTGCTCCGAAAGTGTCAAAGAATCCATGGACAAAGCCGCCGACAGCGCTGCTGACGCCGCCAAGGAAACCAAGGAAGCCGCCAAGAAGGCCGGCGAAGAAATGAAGGCGAAAACGGAAGAAAAGGCCGGTGAGGTCAAAGAAGCCGTCAAGGAAGCCGCCGGTGCCGCGCAAAAAGCGGCTGCTGAAACCGCCAACAAGGCTGCTGAATCCGCCAAGGAAGCGGTCGAAGCCGGGGCCAAAAAGGTTGAAGAAGCCGCCCAGAAGGTTCAAGAAGCGGTGACACCTCCCGCAGCTACAGCTCCTACACCAGCTCCTACACCAGCTCCTGCTCCTACTGGCACGAACTGATTCTCCCCAGAATCTGGTATCTTTCCAACCGGGATCTCCCGCTGCCCTACAATAATGGGCGCGGGGATCCCGGTTTTATTTTGCAGTATTTTCTGGAAATTCTATAATTTTCCTTGAATTTCTGGAATTATGGCCGATTATTTTATAATCACCAGAATTTAGCACCTTGCTTTTATAAAATTATAATTGCTGTAACTTTCTTTTGGGTGATCTTGAAATCCTCCTCTTCTCAAAACCACCAACAGTATTCGATCCCAGCCATGAGCGCATCCCTCTTCGCACCGCCACTTCTGCAAGATTATGACATGGTCGCCCTGGAGCAGACCTGCACCGAGCAAGGAGAATCCCAAATTTCCTTCACCGTGGAGATCGAACACAAACACATCACCCAGCGGATGATGGTCGGCCTTCTCGACGAATCGAGAGAGCGCGGCGTGGCCATCACCATCCATCCAGCCACGGGAGAAGTGGGTGATCTCAGCAACGGATCCGGCGTCATCGGCTACGTTTCGCTCTCCCCACTCATTCCCGGACAAAGAACCAAAGTGGACATCGTCATTTACAAGTATGGCCGCAATTGTGTCTGTAATGTCCGGGTCCTGGGAGAAACCTTTCTTTATCCCGCCTTCGTCCTGCCAGAGAATTCCCGGCTGACTGGGTTGATCGGCTCCCATGCGCAGTCCGGTCACACGGTCACCTGCCATGCCAGTCGGATCGATGTGGCTCAGGCTCCCCATCGGGCCGTTGCCTGAGGCACCAAGCCAGGGTTGCACTCCACAGCGCGCCCTTTTTCTATCGCCCCTTGCTATAAAAGCACGGGGCAGGGCGGCAGATCTTAAGGGCAATCCTCTGATCAGTTCTCGACAGCCTCCGGCACCAAAGGGGGCCTCCCTGATCCAAATTGGCAGGCCAGCGTTGTTCTCGCCACCTCCCCATCTGGAGGGCAGCGCTGTGTCGCTTGGGCGGAAGAAGCGTCCCTTGGGGACGTCCTTTGGGCGTTTCCTCCGGCCTCGCACCCTGATCTGGTGACTCCAGACGCATTCTGCAGCCACCGTCGGAAGGCAGCCACACTCGCAGAAGAACTTTGGTCCGGACAGGCGACGTCCCTTCGAACCGGTAGTTCTGGGGTCACTTTGCCTTCAAAAACGCCCCAAAAGAGCCCTCAACCTTCCTTTTTTGCGTCCTTCGGCCTTTTTCGCTTGAGCAAAACGTCAGGTTTGTTAAAAAGACCCCCTTTGCACGAGCATAGAACCGGCAAACCCTCCAACCCATCCCTGATTGCGATCCCCTATGAGTAGCACCAATAAACCCTCCATGGCCTTGTTCTGGGGCTGCTTCATCGCCCTGATAACAACAGCCTTTGCCTTCTTCTCACGGATGTACCTGTGCGAAGTCCGCTTTGGAACCGACTTCAATATCGACAAAGGAACCGTTGGCGTTCTGATGGGAGCCGGCGTCTGGCCGTTCGGCATTTCGATCATTGTGATCAGCCTCTTCATCGACAAAATCGGCTACCGAACCGCGATGTTCTTCTCGTTCCTATGCTACGTGATCTACGTGGTGATGGCTTGCATGGCCTATAATGCCATTCAGGGAGTGGAAGGTGAAGCGCTCACGGCTGCTCAGGCGAAAGGATTCGGTCTGCTCTACTGGGGTAGTATCATTCTCGCCCTTGGCAACGGCACGGTGGAAGCATTCATCAATCCTGTCGTGGCCACCATGTTCAGCAAGAACAAGACGAAATGGCTCAACATTCTCCACGCCGGATGGCCAGGTGGTCTCGTCGTGGGCGGTCTGATCACCCTGTTCCTCGCAGACGCTGCCGCGAAAGGCGACTGGCGTCTCGTGATCGGAGTGATCGCGGTTCCGGCGGTCATCTACCTGATCATGCTGTTGAAAGTGAAGTTCCCCATGAACGAGCGTGAGGCTGCAGGGGTCACCTATCGCGAAATGCTCGGTGAATTTGGCGCTTTCGGCGCGCTGGTCGGCTTCGGACTGATCTTCGCCCAACTCGGGCAGGTGTTCTCCTTGTCCACCACCGTCACTGGAATCCTGACCGCCATCGTCGTGATCGCCTTCGGGGTTTATACCCGCAGTCTCGGACGGGGCATCCTGGCGTTCCTCATCATCATCATGATGCCGCTTGCCACCACCGAGATCGGCACGGATGGCTGGATCACCGGCCTGATGAAGACCCCCATGGAGGAAGCCGGATTCAATCCTGGTTGGGTGCTGATTTTCACTTCCGCGATCATGATGGTGCTGCGCTTCTTCGCCGGCCCGATCGTGCACAAACTGTCGCCCATCGGTCTTCTGGTCCTCAGCGCCATCCTTGCGATCGCCGGACTCCTCGCCCTTTCGAAAACCGGTGGCTCCAGCCTGTTTGTCATCTTCTCCGCAGCCACACTTTACGCTTTCGGCAAGACTTTCTTCTGGCCAACCATGCTGGGCGTCACGGCCGAACAGTGCCCCAAGGGTGGCGCATTGACACTGAACGCCATCTCAGGCATCGGCATGATCGCTGTCGGGGTGCTTGGATTCCCGTTCATTGGCGCGGTCCAGGAAAAGACGGCCACGGCGCAGTTGACCAACATTCAACCCACCGTGGCTGAAAAGATTCTCGTCGAGAAGAACTATCTCCTCGGCTCCTATCAGGCCATCGACCCTGAGAAAGCCGCGGCCCTCACTGCCGAAGCGGATGTTGCCGCCGTGGCATCCGCGAATCAGGCTGGACAGTTCACCGCTCTCGGCAAGATGGCTTTCTTCCCGATGTTCATGCTGGTCTGCTACATCGCTCTGATGCTTTACTTCCGCTCCCGCGGTGGATACAAGCCGGTGGATCTCCACGGTCAGGAAAAAGCGCATGAAGCCGAACCCGGCATGTGACCATTAACTCCGGAACTGGAGTCCATATTTCTGATGAGAAACCCCGGGGAAACCCGGGGTTTTTTGTTGGGCCGAAACAAAACCGGGCTTCCGCACTGCCACTAAGGAACTTTTGCGGTCTCTTTTGAAAAAAGTCGCATTCCACGGGGCTTCCAGCGATCTTTTTTCTTTGTTTGCGTCGCCGATTCCGATAGAGTGACGATTCCTCTCCCGCAGTGCCGGGGCGCTTTGGCTTTGGCCCAAGGCCTCTGGAAACACTCCCGGGAATACCGCTTTCAACCCACGCGAAGAAAGGTTCGCCTTGTATACCAACGAAGAATTCCTCATCGAACTGCTGCTGGAAAGCGGCATGCTCAACAAGGCAGATTTTGAGGGCGTCCGGCACCGCAAAAAAGCGGACGAAACCATGCTCGAAGCCTTGATCCGCATGGGCAAAGTGGGCGAGGAAGATGTCGCCCGCACGGTCGCTATCAATGCCGGCATGGACTATGTGGACCTGAACCGGGCGGAACTCGACCCGGCAGCCCAGGAAGTGGTGGATTCGGAAACGGCGATCCGCTATAAAATCATACCCATCGGCTTCCACGGGGCGGGCATCTATATCGCGGTGGGAGATCCGCTTGATTTCGACGCCCTGGACTCGGTGCGTCATGTGCTGTCCTATGAACCGGAATTCCTCTGCGCCCCTCAAAGCCAGATCAAAGAGCTCCTGACTTCCATTTACGGCGCGACGTTCGGGACGGAAGTCACGACCCGGGAAGTCGCCGGCGGGGGGGAAAGCAACACCGCGGAAGTCGGGGATGCCCCCATTATCAAGCTCGTTTACCAGATCCTCCAGGAAGCCTACCAGAATCGGGCCAGCGACATCCATATCGAGCCTCTGGAAACCGAAATCCGGGTGCGCTACCGGATTGACGGAGCCCTCCACAAGGTCGCGACCCACCCGCTGCGACTGCACTCCGCGATCATCGCGCGGATCAAGATCATGAGTGGCACGATGAGCATCGCGGAAAAGCGGCTCCCCCAGGACGGACGCATTCAGGCGACGGTCGGGGACAAAGACCTCGATCTGCGGGTGTCCACCGTTCCCACCAATGGCGGCGAAAGCGTCGTCATGCGTATCTTGGACAAAAGCTCGCTCAGTCTCGGACTGCCGCAGCTTGGCTTTTTCACGGATGACCAACAGATTTTCCATGAACTGATCCGGTTGCCCGACGGCATCCTCCTCGTCACCGGTCCCACCGGGAGCGGCAAAACGACCACGCTCTATGCCTGTCTGAACGAAATCAACAAACCGGACCGCAAGATCATCACGGTCGAAGATCCGGTGGAATATCTGCTCTCGGGGATCAACCAGGTTCAGGTAAAAGAGGATATCGGAATGTCATTCGCCGCCGCCCTGCGGGCGATTCTCCGGCAGGCGCCCAACATCATCATGATCGGGGAAATTCGCGACAAGGAAACTGCCTCCATCGCCATCAATGCCAGCCTCACGGGCCACTTGGTTTTCAGCACCCTTCACACCAATGACGCCCCCGGCGCGGTCGCCCGCCTCGCCGACATCGGCATCAAACGGTTCCTCATCGCCAGCGCGGTGCGGGCCATCATGGCTCAGCGTCTCGTCCGCGGCGTTTGTCAGGAATGCAAAACCCCGACCCGGATCACGGAAAAGGAAATGCGCATGCTCCGGCTGGATGAACGGCAGATCGAAGGGGCCAGCATCATGACTGGCGCGGGTTGCCGGGCCTGCCGGAACACCGGTTTCCGGGGCCGAATCGGAATCTTTGAAATTTTCCGCATCACCGAGGAAGTGAGCCAGATGATCAACAAGGAGATGTCCACGCCGCAGCTCCGCAAACGGGCCCGCGAACTGGGCATGCGGACCCTGCGCGAAGACGGCGTCAGGAAGGTCCTGAACGGCAGAACATCGGCAGCGGAAGTCGTGCGGGTCACCATGGCGGACTCGGACTGAGAAACACAAGGCGGGAACAAGACATTTGGCGCGAGCGAATTACAAAGCATGAATGCGGAGGCGGTGATCGATTTGTTGGTGGCACGGGATCTGGTGGATGCCGGGCAGCGTGACGAAGTGCTGCATACTCTAGCCCAGTCGGGGAAGGAAATCGTGGAGGCGCTGGAGGATTACAGCATCATCACCCGCGACCAACTCTACCAGCTCGTCGCGGAAGATATCGGGGGGTATTACCTGGATCTGAATGGCTTCGAGCCGGCCCCCCAAGTGGTAGCCGCGATGCCCAGCGGATCCGCGCGACTTCATGAGGCATTCCCGATCCAATTCACCGAGGAAGGCCTGCTGGTGGCCCTGGTGAATCCCCTGGACCCCCAAATCCTTGAGGAACTGGGTTTTTCCCTCGACCAGCGGATCATCCCCGCGGTCGCGGAGCCCTCCCAGATTCACGCATTGATCGACAAACATTACGGTGGCAACAACACCATGTCGGACGCGATGCTGGAATTCCAGAAAGAGGCGGCCGCCCTGACCGGCGAGGATGCGATCTCCGAAGCCAACTCCGCCCCCATCATCCGGTATGTTGACCTTGTCCTCTACCAGGCGATCAAGGAACGCGCCTCGGACATTCATTTCGAGCCGTTCGAGAACGATTTCAAGATCCGCTACCGGGTCGACGGCGGGCTCTACGAAATGGCCCCCCCGCCCCAGCATTTGAAGTCCGCCATCATTTCGCGGGTCAAAGTCATGGCCAGTCTGAACATTGCGGAAACCCGTCTCCCTCAGGACGGGCGCATCATGACGACAATCGCTGACAAGAAAGTCGATCTACGCGTCTCCACGCTGCCCACGGTCTATGGTGAGAGCGTCGTGCTCCGCGTTCTGGACCGCTCCAGTGTCAATCTGGATCTGGAAAACCTCAACCTGCCGACCTACCTCTTCGAATACATCGAGGAAACCATTGAAAAGCCGAACGGCATTTTCATCTGCACCGGCCCGACCGGCGCCGGCAAAACCACCACCCTTTACGCCTGCCTGCGCCGGATCAACACCGTCGACACCAAGCTCCTGACGGCGGAAGACCCGGTGGAGTATGACATCGACGCCATCATGCAGGTTCCGGTCAATGAAGCCATCGGCATGACTTTCGGCCGTGTCCTGCGCGCATTCCTCCGGCAGGATCCCGACCGCATTCTGGTCGGAGAAATGCGCGACCTCGAGACCGCCCAGATCGCCATTCAGGCCTCCTTGACGGGCCACTTGGTGCTCTCCACCCTCCACACCAACGACGCTCCCGGCGCGGTGACCCGTCTCGTCGACATGGGCTGCGAACCATTCCTCGTGGCAGCCACTCTGGAGGGGGTCCTCGCCCAACGTCTCCTGCGCAAGATCTGCGCGGAATGCCGGGTCTCTTACCGCCCCAGCGAGGCCGTTCTCGCCCAGCTTGGCCTTTCTCCGATGGACATCGGCTCCAAGGAGTTTTGTACCGGCCGTGGTTGCGATGTCTGCAATGACACCGGCTACAAAGGCCGCCAGGGGCTTTTCGAGCTCCTCGACATCACCGATCCCATCCGTGAACTGATCACCGAACGCGCCGCGACGGTGGTCATCCGCCAAAAAGCCATTGAATTGGGAATGCGAACCCTCCGGGAGGATGGACTCCGGTCCATCTATGAGGGGATCACGACCATTGAAGAAGTTCTCAAGTACACCTGATTCAGCCATCCCCCACGCGATTGCGTGATTAAATGTTTACATTGTATTGCATTTTCGCTACGATTTGAACCAAAGCGCTTCCACCACCACCCGCCCATAACATGCCGAGTTTTGATTACATCGCCCTCGACGCCCGAGGAGAGCAGACCGCCGGATCCATCAGTGCCAAAGATGAAGCCGAAGCCGTGGCCCAGCTGCGCAAGAGCGGCCTCTACCCCACCCAGATCGGGGCCGGAGTCTCCGGAGCGGCCAAGCGTCAGGCCCAGAAAGCCCAGAAGCAGCGTGTCAAAGCGCGCGCCGGGGCCAGCGGAAAGGTCGGCACCAAAACGCTGATGATTTTCACCCGGCAATTGGCCACTCTGGTCGAGGCCGGCCTGCCCCTTCTGCGCGGCCTCTCGGTCCTCGCGGGACAGGAGAAAAACCGCATCATGCAGAGCACCATCAACCAGTTGGCGGACTCGGTTCAAAGTGGCAGCACCTTCTCGGAAGGTCTCGGTCAGCACCCCAAAATTTTCGACAAACTCTTCGTCAACATGGTCAAAGCCGGTGAGCTCGGCGGGGTGCTTGAAATCGTGCTTTCCCGTTTGGCCGAATACTTGGAGAAAGCCCAAAAACTCAAAAACCGCATCGTCGCGGCCATGGTCTATCCGATCATCGTCATGGTCATCGCGGTCGGCATCCTCTGCTTTCTCTTGGGTTTCATTGTGCCCAAATTCAAGACTATTTTCGATGACATGCTGCAGGGACGCCCCTTGCCAGGACTGACCCAGTTCATTGTTGATATCAGTGACGTGGTAAAATCGTACTGGTGGATGATTCTGATCGGGATCGTTCTGTTCTGGGGCATGTGGCGTCTCTTCGCGAGTTCCAAAGGGGGACGGAAGACGATCGACGGTTGGAAAATGAAACTGCCCGGCGTCGGTCCGGTGCAGCTCAAAAGCTCGATTTCGCGGTTCGCCCGGACTCTGGGTACGCTTGTCACCAGCGGCGTTCCCATCCTCCAGGCTCTCAACATCACCCGAGACACCGCCGGCAATCTGGTGGTGGCAGACGCCATCGAGAAAGTTCATGAAGCGGTGCGTGAAGGGGAGTCCGTGGTCGCTCCTCTGGAGGCCAGTCGGATCTTTCCTCCCATGGTCACCAGCATGGTGCAGGTCGGGGAAGAAACCGGCCAGCTTCCCGACATGTTGTTGAAGGTTGCGGACGTCTATGACGACGAAGTCGACAATGCGGTCGACGCCATGACGTCCATGATCGAACCGGTCATGATTGTTTTCCTGGCCCTTGTGGTCGGGACCATCGTCATCGCCCTGTTCCTGCCCATGATCGACATTTTGCAGGGACTCCAGCAATAACCCCCCCCAAATAAAGCCATGAACACCGCGTCCTTCTCCCCCTCCGTCAGGCGGTCAGGATTCACCCTGATCGAACTACTCGTCGTCATCGCCATCATTGGAATCCTCGCCGGGATTCTGATCTCTGCCCTGCCTGGCATCCAGGCCAAGATCGAAAGGGACAGGACCAGGACGTTCATCGCCGAAATCAACAACGGGCTGGTCCGTTACCAGCAGGAAAATGCCATTTTTCCCATGAGCCCGGCGGATGGCAGTCCCTCAACAGACCGGGATGGTGACGGGATCAAGGGGTCCTCGATTCTCTACAAGGAGCTTTCCGGTGATGAGAATTTGGATGGCAAAGTGGATCCGGAGACCACGGTGTATGTCGCCCGGATCGACTACGCGACTAGCCAAAGTTCCAAAAACCCGCGCTCGGCGAAATCAGGATCAGACTATGTGTTGATCGATCCAAGCGGCTCCCAGATCCGTTATCTCTGCGAAAAGCCGGCGGCCAAAAAGAAGCTGACGTTCAACCCGAACTTTGACATTTGGTCGGTGATGGATTCCCCGGATGACCAATCCAAGTGGATCACCAACTGGCAGTCCAATTGATCCGGGCGATCAACGCCTGACCAGCGCATGAAATTGTTTGCCTTCAAAGAATGGCAGGTTGTTTGCGATGCCCTGGAAGCGGGGGAGCAAACCTTGATTCTCCGAAAAGGGGGGATTTCTGAGGGAAAACTTGGCTTCCAGTGGCTCCACGACGCGTTCCTTCTCTTCCCCACCCATTTCCATGAGCAGGTGCGGCAAGTCAAGGGTAACCCGCATCTCCCGGCCGCTCCGGCCGCAGAGGCGCCGGTTCCTTTCCGGCTTCACGCCACCACGGAGTGGACTGCAAGGTTGACCCGCTGGGACGAAGTCCAGGGTCTTTCACCGTTTCACATCTGGACGGATGAAGCCATCCGCGAACGTTTCGAGTGGGGCGAAGAGCCCGGAATCAGTTTGGCGGTCGTCCGGATTCGGAAGCTCGCGGAAACCTGGACGGTGCCGCATCAGGCCGGCTTCGGTGGTTGCCGCTCTTGGATCGGCCTTCCCGAGCCCGACCATGACATTCTCCAGAAAGCAGTCCCAGTTCTGGATGATGCGTCTTTTGCTGACCATGTCTCCCGCATATCGGAAGTGATCAGGAAGCCCTGAAAGACTGACACGGATTCTGGCGCCACCACGCCATGGGAGGTGGCAAATATTCGATGGACAGGGGACCAATTGTCCCTAGGTTTTGTTTCGATGATTGGACGGGCCGCAAAAGCAATGCTTTGTGTCTGGACAGCGGTAACGCTGATTCTTCCGGTTTGTTCATGCCAATATCGCCGGATTTTCGGCATTGAGGAACTCAAGCACGATCCTCTGCCCGGCGTCAGCTTCAACGACACCTTCGTTTGGGCGGCCCATTGCACCTGCGATGAGAGTGAGAACCGCGCGGCCGAGGTGATGACCTCATTTCCGAAGGCTCCCGAGGTGATCTTGGTGGAGGCCTTCTTCGCCACTCTGCAAACCGGTTACCAGCAAGGCTACGGCCTGGTATCCGACACCATCGCCTGCCGGGGATCCCCTCCAGGCTTGGACGTGAAGCAGTGCCTTGAGGCAACGTCGTCTCCACGACGTCAGGCCTCGCTTGGGGTTTTCTTGATCTGATAACTTCCTCTTCTTCCGCGCGTCCCCTGTAGTCGGCGTTCTCCGACTGCCTGACGCGTTTTTTTGTTCCCTCCTGCAGACTGCGGCAGGCCGTCCCCGCCGGTTTCCAGACGGGCGATTCACGACTCCCACAAACTCTTTCTATCCAGTTCATTGCATGATCACCAACACCCGTCTCTTTCTTGTTTCCAGTCTGATGTCCTGCCTGCCGGTTTCCTTGGCACTGCTTTCAGCGAGCTTTGTCCCTTCACCCATCCGCGCCGAGACCGTCGAGGCTCTGGTCGCCAAAGCCGTCGGAGAAAATCCCGAAATCCGCTTTTATGAGGCGGAAATTGAAGCCGCCAAGGCAGGCAAATCGGCGGCCCTGACCCCTGCCGAGCCATCCTTGGAGCTTTCCGGAGGTGCCAAAAACATCCGCCACGAAGGTGATGGCGCGGTCTGGCGAGCCCAGATATCGCAGACCTTCGAATTCTCGAACCGCCTCGCCCTGCGGAAAGCACTCGCCGACCGCGACATCGAGCTCGCCGGTCTCGGACTCGATCAGGCTCGGGCCGAATTGTCCAATGAGGTCCGCTCCCAAGCGGGAGACCTGCTTCTTTTGAAACGCCAGGAAGCCGCCGCAGCCGAAGTGCGTGACCGTCTCCGCGCGATGTTGGAAGTGCTGGTGCAACGCGACAGTGGCGCCGTCAGCGCCCGGTTGGAGCAGCGCATCATGGAAGCCAGTGTGCTCGTGGCTGACCGTCGGGTCAGCGAAGCGGCCAAAGAAACCATCACGGTCCGGACCGCCCTCAACATGCTCTGCAACCGGGCCCCGGATGCCCCGCTCGATCTGAAGGATGCCACCACGCATTTTCCCGCTGTGCCATCGATGGAGAAACTCAAGACCCAGTCGCTGGAAACCAACTTCATCGTCCGCCAACGCCAGGCCGAACTCCGCAAGCAAGGCCTGGAGGTCGATCTGGCCCACACCGAAAAATGGAGCGAGATCACGGTGGGACCCTATGTCGGCGGTGAGAATGCCGGAGCCCGTGAAGTGGAAGGCGGCATTGCCCTGAGTCTGCCGCTCCCCCTCTGGAAGCGCCATCGCACCAGCGTGGCCATTGCGGAGGCCCGCCAGAAGCAGGCCGAAACCGTGGTCCAGGCGACCCTCCGTGACCTGGAGCGCGATCTCGCAGTTGCCCGCGCCAGCTATGCCACTGAGAAAGCTTCCCTGGAACAGTGGAACGACGGCACAGAGCAGGCTTTCGCGGAGGCGGCGGCGGATGCCGACCGCCATTTCCGCCTTGGAGCGGTTCCCTCCTCCATCTACATCGAAATGCAACGGCAGTATGTCGACGCCATGCAGGCTCTGACCGATGCCCGTCGCCAGGCGTGGAAGCACCGCATGGAGCTGGAACGCCTCACGGGTTCCTCCTTGAAGTAAGCCTGAACCATTGACCACCTTCCATCATGCTTGCCGCACTCATCGAGTTTTCCCTCCGACAACGTCTCCTTGTCATCATGGGGGCCCTGCTGCTTCTCTCGGCAGGTATCTGGTCCGCCCTCCACCTTCCCATTGACGCGGTTCCGGACATCACCAACACGCAGGTGCAGGTGAACACCAGCGTCAATGCCCTGGCGCCGGAAGAAATCGAAAAACTGATCACCTTCCCTCTCGAACAACAACTGAGGGGGATCCAGGGAGTCGAGGAGTTCCGTTCCATCACGAAGTCCGGTCTTTCCCAGATCACGCTGGTCTTCCACGACGGCACCGATGTCTACCGCGCCCGCCAACTGGTCAGCGAAAGACTCGCCAATGCCGAATTACCCGACGGGGTCCACCCGGAAATGTCGCCCGTCAGCACAGGCCTCGGGGAGATCCTCTATTACACGCTGGATTACAAAAGCGGCACCCCGCAACGGCAACGGCCCCGCAAGGAGCAGTTGATGGAACTGAGGGATGTCCATGACTACGTGGTCAAACCATTCATGCTCTCCATTCCCGGTGTGGCGGAAATCAACAGTTCCGGTGGTTATGACCGCCAGATCGTGATCGAACCGCGCCCGGACGCGCTGATGAACGCCGGACTGACCTTTGATGAACTGGCCGAAGCCGTGGCCCACAATCTCGACAACACCGGCGGCGGTATCATCGAACGGGGGGAAGAGCGGATTCTCCTTCGCGGGGTGGGGCGGGTGGAAAACAAAGAGGCGATCTCCCAACTTCCCGTCAAATTCGCCGCGAGCGTCGAGCCCCTCAAGGTCGGTGATCTCGCCGAGGTCGTGATCGGATCTGCCACCCGGACGGGAGCGGCGACAGAGGACGGCGAGGAAGCCGTGCTGGGAACCGTGATGATGCTGGTCGGCGAAAACAGCCGCACCATCGCGCTGCGGGTCGAAGAAAAGCTGAAGCAACTTCAGGAAAAACTGCCGCCCGACATGGAAACACGGATTCAATACACCCGTTCCGCGGTGGTTGATCGGACCATTGAGACCGTTGAAAAAAACCTTTCCGAAGGGGCGATTCTGGTCGTCGTGGTGCTCCTGTTGTTGCTTGGCAACTGGCGCGCCGCCATCATCGTGGCCCTGGCGATTCCGCTCGCCTTTGTCTTCGCCATCCTTGGCATGGCACGGTTCGGCGTTTCCGGAAATCTGATGAGCCTCGGGGCAGTCGATTTCGGCCTCATCATTGATGGTGCGGTGGTCATGGTGGAAAACATCGTCCGCGTCCTCGGCCACCGGCAGGCCGAACTGGGACGTCCTTTGAACCTCCGGGAACGCACCGACGCGGTCCGCGATGCCGCCCAGCAGGTGGCCAGCCCCATGTTCTACGGCGTGCTCATCATCGCGATCGTATATATTCCGATCCTCGCTCTTTCCGGGGTGGAGGGAAAAATGTTCCATCCCATGGCCATCACCGTGATGCTGGCCCTCGGAGGCGCTTTGGTGCTTGCGCTGACCCTGATGCCTACCCTTTGTTCGCTGCTCCTCTTCGGGAATGTTTCGGAAAAAGAAAACTTCCTCATGCACGGGGTCAAGACGTTCTACCGCCGCATTCTCGGCCTTGCCTGGTCAACCCGCTACGGGGTCATCGCAGGGGCCATCATCGTCTGCGCCGCCTCAGTCTGGGGAGCCCGGAAGCTGCCGCAGGAGTTTGTTCCCACCCTCAATGAGGGATCCTGGACCGCCATGGTTTACCAACCGGCCTCGACCAATCTAACGACCTCCTTGAACCGGTGTCTGGCCACCCAGAAAGTGCTGCTCGCGGACTTCCCGGAAGTGACGCGGACCTTCGCCCGCATCGGCACCAGCGAGGTCGCCACCGATCCCATGGCCCCGGGGGAATATGATCTCTACATCTTCTACAAAGATCCCAAAGAATGGCGGCAGGAAAACGGCAAGCCCGTCTCCCGCGACCGGCTGGAGGAAATCGTCCGGGAAACGCTCGATCAAAAGGTCGGGGGACAGAACTTCGACTTTGCCCAGCCGATCCAGATGCGGTTCAACGAGATGCTGGAAGGGAGCCGGGCCGATCTCAGTGTGAAAATCTTCGGCGAAAATTTCGACGAAATGGAGCGGGCCGCCGAGGAAGTCAAATCCGCCCTGGAAAGCCAGTCCGGTGCCAATGAAGTGGCCTTCGAATCGGAAGGCCGCGTCCCCGTCCTCGAAATCCGTCTAGATCATGGCGCCATGGCCCGGCTCAATGTCGATGCGGAAGAAGCCAACGCGACAATTCACTCCACCCTCGCCGGATATGAATGCGGCATTCTGCTGCAACACGATCGTCGGCGGGACATCGTGGTCCGCCTACCCGAGGAACTCCGCCGCGATGAGAACGTGATCCTGAATCTCCCGGTGCGCACCCGGGACGGCGCCTTGATCACGCTGGGCAAAGTCGCGAAACTGGAAACCACGGCCCAGGTTGATGTCATCGGTCGCGAAAACGCGCGCCGCCGGATCGCCATCAATGTCGACCTGCTTCCAGGGACGGACGCGGAACGGTTTGTCGCCGGAGCAAAGGCCCGGCTTTTGGAAATGAAGACTCTGCCGGAGTCCATCTCGGTGGATTTCGGAGGACAATTCGAGCATCTCCAAGAGGCCCGGCAGCGGCTGACCATCATCGTTCCCGTCGCCCTGGTGGTCATCTTCGTGCTGATCCTGACTCTTTTCCAAAGCGTGAAGCAGTCCCTCGTGGTCTACACGGGTATCCCCCTCGCCATGACCGGTGGAGTGGCCGCCCTCTGGCTGCGGGAGATGCCATTCAGCATCAGCGCGGCGGTGGGTTTCATCGCCCTCTGCGGGGTGGCCGTGCTCAATGGCGTCATGCTGATCAGTTACTTCAACCAACTGAGGAACGAAGGGTTCTCAGTGGTCGACGCGGTCCTTGCGGGGGCGGTCACCCGGCTCCGTCCGGTCCTGATGACCGCGCTGGTGGCTAGTCTGGGATTCATTCCGATGGCCATCGGAACCGGTGCCGGGGCCGAAGTCCAGCGCCCTCTCGCGACCGTGGTCATCGGTGGCATTCTCAGTTCCACCTTCCTGACTCTGGTACTCCTTCCCGTCCTCTACCGCATGGTCGAGGCACGTGGGCAAGCCCTGAAAAAATCTGCTGTCGAAGCCGAAAAAGCCCGGATTGCGACAGCTTCCGGCACGTGTTAAAGGTGTCCCAGCATGACTGGTGATGCCCCGTCTCCCCCCTTCCTTCCCGCCGGACCAGCCGGATCCGTGCGGGAAGGCATCGGGAAAGCATTTACGATCGCAGGTCGCCGCATCGCCGTCTTCCGCCATGAAGGCCGGCTCTATGCACTGGACGACGGATGCACTCACGGCGCCGCTTCGCTTGCGTTCGGATCTCTCCGGGATGGCTGTGTGGCCTGCCCCTGGCACTATGGCGAGTTTGACCTCGCGACCGGAGAACCCCGTTCGCTTCCCGTTTACCAAGGAGTCAAAACCTACCCGGTCCGCGAAGTGGACGGGATCATCGAGGTCTGTGTTCCGGAGGGGCCCGCGGACGACCCTGGGGACTGATCCCGACCGCATTTGCGCCGCTTGTGCGGGATCCTGACACCCCCTAAAAAGGGGCATGCCTTCTCTCCTCTCCTGCCGCCAGTGGTTCCCGGCACAGTCCGCTGTGGCTGCGGGCCTCCTCGTCCTGCTGACGCCACTGCTGATGGGAGCGCCGGAAGCCTCGCCCCAAGTTCGGGTCTTGTGTTACAACATCCACTACGGCCAAGGCACCGACGGCACGTATGACATCGAACGATTGGCGAAAGTCATCGCCGCCACCCAACCCGACCTTGTCGCTCTGCAGGAAGTTGATGTCGGGGTCAGACGATCGGGGCAGGTCCACCAGGTCAGGCGCCTCGCCACCCTGACCGGATTGGCGGCCCGGTTTGGACCGACCCAGCATTATGAAGGAGGGCTTTTTGGCAACGCCGTGCTGACCCGCCTGCCGATCCTTGATGTCGAGATCCACCCGCTTCCCTACACCGAAGCAACCCCCGAGCGAACCACGTATCCGCGCGGTGCCCTCGCGGTGACCGTCACCGCCCCGGATGGGAAACCACTCCGGTTCGTCAGCACCCATTTCCAGCACAATGTTCCGGAAGACCGGGAAGCGGAAGCGGAAGCGATCAACCGGTTGTTTGGCGCCCCCGCCAATGAGATGCGGACCATTCTCGCAGGGGATATCAATGCCACTCCGGAATCGGAGCCGATCCGGATTCTCCTGGAGCAATGGACCACCACTCTGGAAAATCCACCCTCTCCCAGCATCCCGTCGACCCAGCCAACTTCCCGGATCGATTACATTCTCCACCGCCCCGGACCAGCTTTCAAAGTGCTGGAGACCAAGGTCAGTCCTGAATCTCTCGCTTCGGACCACCGGCCGGTGTTTGCGATCCTCCGACTGGAGCCCCTGCAGCACTAGAAGGGGAGCAGACGCCCCTGAGTTCTCAGGGACTGCCTTGCGGGGCAAAGGTCACCGTGATGCCGATGCGGGCATAGGCCGCCTTCATCTCTGATTCCAATTGGGCGAAGCTGCGTCCCCGGATCAGGCTGGGGCGGGCCGCGTCATTGGCCAGGGCCACGATGTCCAACTTGGTGTTCCGGCCCTGGTTGCGCCGGATGATTTCCGGCACTTCCAAAACAGGCACGGGCGTCGGAGGCAACGTCCCGCCTCCCACCATAATCTTGCCCGCACTCCCCGCTCCCCGGATCGTGACCGCCCCTCCCGGGGAAGCCGCCAGCGCCTTCGCATTGTAGGCATCGACCTCGCGGTTGTACTGCTCGACAGCGGCATTGTGCGCCAGTCGTTTCTTTTCAAACTCCGCCACGGCTTGGTTGTAGTCCGCAATGAACTGCCGGGTGTCATCTTTGGACTTCCGGATGGTGCTCAGGAAATCCGCCAGAGGCCGCCCTCGTTCCATCCCATCCAGATGCATGAAGAAGTAAGTGGTCAGCAGGGCGGAGAGATAGCGGTCGGCCTCGTCTTTCCAGGCGGAAAAATTCTCCGGTGCCAAGGTGACCCCGGGCGCCTGCATCACCGGGGTTTGGGTCCGGTAGCGCTCCGACAGTGCATACTTCAGGCCTTCCTCAGATCTGCTGAGATCAAAGCCATCCGGATTCAATGGAACCACCGCAAAACACTCTGCCAGTCCTTCCGTCAACCACACCGGCAGAAAAGGGAGCCATTCATGCATCGCTTGGTGGGCAACTTCATGCACCAGAGCACCGGATCCGCCACCTGACCGCTTCACCTCATCCCAGATCGCATCGTAGGGAACCAGGACGCGGCGCTGCGAGGTGAGATACACCCCAAAGACTTTCTGCCCCGGAATCAGGCGGTAATCCTTGGACACTGCGGCATCAAATTGTCTCCGGCTGGTGAAGTCGATCACAAACCGATCCATGCCTTCGGGCGGCGAGGGACGCAGGTCCAGTGGCACGGCATCCACCAAGCCAAGGGTGTCTTCGAAAATGGCTGCCGCCCGCCTCACGAAGGTCCCATCCACGGCCTCGTCGGTGCGGAAGATGAAATGGGGCGTCTCATACTCCCTTCCGGCACCCGCCAAAAGAATCGGCCGGGAAGTCCCAACCTGCTCCGGCCATGGATTCATGGGGGATGCCGACGCAGCCGCTGCAGAGGCCGGACTCCGGCTCAGCAAAACCCGCTTTGCTTCCACGTAGGAGCGGTCCGGTTCACTCAACTGCAGCAGCTCGACCCGCACCTCCCGGCCATCTTCCAGTCGGAGCATGACAAAGTCCGCGGCAGCACCGATCAGGACCGCCTTGGTGGAAGTTCCCAACGTGCTGGTCCAAACCCGCCACTCGGCTTCTTCGGACCGCACAGGATCTGTCACCAACAAAACAGCAAGGAAAATGCCCCGCCATTGGCGGTGGAAAAGGAGCTTCATGAGGGGAGACATGAGGTGGTACGGAGCAGGGGCCGGTTCAATTACCGGGGTCCCCTTTTTCAAAACGGAGGGGAGTCAAGTTGTCCTTGACCGGCTTGAGTTGGTTCGCCGGCAGACGATCCAACTCGCGGGCGAGACGGAGCCACTCGTTGGACATCTGCTTCACCCTTTCGGGCTGGGAGGCCGCGAGGTCATGTAGCTCGGTGCGGTCGTCATCCAGATGGTAGAGTTCCCAACGGCCTCCTTTGGCGGAGACCAGCTTCCACGGCCCCTGGCGCAGGGCCCGGTCGTTCGAGAAGTGGAAATACAAGGTCCCGTGAGGCTCGCGGGTTTCCCCACGAAAAATCGGCAGAAGGGACTTCCCCTGCAAGGGATCGATGCTGCGTTTTCCGATTTGCGACGGATAGGCGGCACCGGCGATCTCCATCAGGGTGGCCTGGATGTCGATGAGGTGGCCGGGTTGGTTCGTCGTTGTCCCGGGTTGGGTTTTCAGACCGGCAGGCCAATGGACAATGAGAGGGGAGGATATCCCCCCTTCGTGCTGGTTCTGTTTGTAAAGCCGAAACGGCGTGTTGCCCAGATGAGCCCAACTGGCATCGTAGGTCCAATGGCTCCGGGAATCCCACGGAGGAAAAGCCCGGCCTTTGGTGCGTTCGAATGGGCAGGCCCCATTGTCCGAGCAAAACAGAATCAGGGTGTTTTCGTAAAGGCGGTTCTCTTTCAGCCAAGTCACAAGGCGGCCCACATTGTGATCCAGCAGATCAACCATCGCAGCGAACACTTCCATTCTGCTTGCTTCCCACTTTTTCTGGGCCTCTCCCAAGGAATCCCATGCCGGGATGTGGTCCGGGCGCGGACTCAACTCCCATTTCTCCGGGAGCAAACCGGAGTCGGTCTGCCTCTGCTGTCGCTCTTTCCTCAGCGCATCCCACCCTTTGTCGTAGCGGCCTTTGTATTTTTTCACCATTTTTTCGGGCGCCTGCAAAGGGTAGTGAGGAGCATTGAAAGCCGTGTAGAGCAAAAATGGCCGACCATCGTCGGAATCCCGGTGTTGCTTCAGAAAATCGATCGCAAAGTCGGCATTGGCCCGGGTGGTGTAGAAAGGGTGGCCGTTCAGCTGCGGAGGCACTTCCCAGTTGGCCCCGTCGAGCCGGAACGAACCGTCGCCCGTGAAATAGCTGGTGGCCCCCGAAAGATGCCCCCAGTAGCGCTGGAACCCAAAATCGGTGGGCTGACCACTGAGGTGCCATTTCCCGACCATCGCCGTGAAATAGCCTGCCGCGCCAAGAGTCTCGGCGATGGTCGCCCCGCGGGCCAGCGACTCCGCCCCGGCTTGATCGCAATACAATCCTGTCAGCAAAGACACCCGCGAACTGTGGCATTTGGCGGTGTTATAAAACTGGGTGAAGCGAAGCCCCTCCGACGCCAAGGCATCGAGATGGGGGGTGGAGATCTCCGATCCATAACACCCAAGATCCGAAAAACCAAGATCGTCCGCCATGATCAG
Source organism: Verrucomicrobiales bacterium (assembly GCA_020852405.1). Lineage (GTDB taxonomy): Bacteria > Verrucomicrobiota > Verrucomicrobiia > Verrucomicrobiales > DEV007 > JACKQE01. Next base: position 404 of record JADZAX010000146.1, on the reverse strand, counting down.
CAGGATATTGGGACGATCCGCCACCGGGGCCGGAAGAGCCTGTCCGGGCACCGCAGTCAGCAAAAACAAAAGAGGCAAAAGGGAATCTTTCATGAGGCTGACACACTTTCAACCCATCCTGGCGAGGCAGGTTTCAAGATTGAATCAGGAAAATAAACGCTCGAACAGCTCTTTGGGAGCGATTTTTGGACGGCGCCAAGGAAAGCCCCTGACGTGCTGCCAAGGGTTTCCACTTACGGGAGAGTGGCGTGATCGCGCACTCCGCGATTGATTTGTCACCCGGTGTATGGTATCCGCGCATGCGGAGAAAGCCCACCCCCGTTGTCTATGGTCAGCCGAAAAATTCCAAAACACATCGCCATCATCATGGATGGCAATGGTCGTTGGGCGAAAGAACGTGGTCT
>JADZAX010000145.1 GCA_020852405.1 Verrucomicrobiales bacterium | reverse complement strand
TCGACTCAGGCCGTGGAGTACTTTTCGGAGAAAAACGGCTATCGCAGGCAGGAAGATCTCTCTTTCATGCCCAAGGAAAGACTTGCCAAATGGAACCACAAACGGAATGCGGTGCTGCTGGTCAAGGAGTTCACATGAGACGCCTTCCATTGCTGGGCTTGGCCGTTTTGATGGCCTTGGCTCAGGTTCGGGCCGGGGAACCTACCTTGGCGGAGATTTACCGGGACAGCCTGGCTCCATTCCGCGGAGAGTTCTCATCCGGCACGGACTGCCGGACTCTCTCCGGCAAGGTCGTGGTGGGATACCAAGGGTGGTTCCGTGCCGAAGGAGACGGTAGTGGGTTGGGCTGGGTGCACTATGGAGCTGGCTCCTTCGAGCCAGGGCATTGCACCATCGACCTCTGGCCGGATGTGCGTGAATTGCCCCCAACCGAACGATTTCCCACCGCATTCAGGCATGCCGACGGTCGCGTGGCCGAGGTGTTCAGTCCGGTCCAGCCTGGCACGGTGGACCTGCACTTTGAATGGATGAGGCAATACGGCATTGATGCCGCCTTCGTGCAGCGGTTTGCCTCCGTGGCTAGAGATCGCCGGCATCTTCCGTCCCTCAACAAAGTCCTGCTCAATGTCCGGGCTGCAGCCAACGCCAAAGGTCGGGCTTACGCGGTGATGTATGACCTCAGCGGGCTATCCCCGGAACACTTCTCCTCGGTAATGGAGGATTGGCGGCAGCTCGTCCGGCTCGCCGGTGTTTCCCGGGATCAAGCAGATCATGCCTACCAATTCCACCGGGACAAACCCTTGGTGGCCCTCTGGGGATTGGGATTCAGTGATCGTGAGTCCGGTTTTGATGAGTGGGAAAAATTGCTGCGCTTTTTTCGGAACGATCCTGAGTGTGGCGGATGCTCGATCATGGTGGGAGTTCCGGCATACTGGCGACAGGGGAACCGGGATGCAGTGTCGGATTCCCGGCTTCAAGAATTGCTGGCTTTGGCTGATGTCATCAGTCCCTGGACCGTTGGCCGATATGCGACTCCGGAGCAGTCGGCCAATCACGGCGAAAAAACGTGGGCTCAGGATGTCCTCTGGTGTCGTGAGCACGGCAAGGAGTTGCTGCCGGTCGCTTTTCCGGGGTTCAGTTGGCACAACCTTTCCATCACGCGCGGGCGGAACGCAGCGATCAATGCCATCCCGCGGCTTGGAGGCAGGTTCTTCTGGAGTCAGGGACGAGCCGCCAAGGCGGCCGGAGCGGGAATGCTTTACGTCGCCATGTTTGACGAGATCGACGAAGGCACGGCGATTTTCAAATGCCTCAACGAGCCTCCGGTCGGAGCCAGTTCTTTCGTCAATGGAGAAGGCCTGCCGGAGGATCATTATCTGTGGCTGACCGGACAGTTGGGCCGATTGCTCCGGGGTGAACTTCCGGGGACCACCGAACTGCCCCGCCGGCCATAAAAACGCCACCCACCGGGGGCCAACACAAGAAAGTCGGTGGTCCTGATTTGGGAATACCGATTTGAGCCGGAAATCGGAAGCGAGAAGAATCCACTTGGTTGCGGGCTCCCGCCAAGTAAGATGTGAGAAATGTCACAATCGGAAAACAGTTCCTGCACCCCATTCCTCAAGGCCTTTGCTGACGAGAGTCGTTGGCGGTTGGTTCAAAGGTTGTTGGCGGGTTCCAAGACGGTTTCCGATCTGGTGACAGCCACTGGCTTGAGCCAGTACAATGTTTCCAAGCACTTGCGGGTGCTCCGGGAGACCGGAATCGTCGAGCCACGACGGGAAGGGAAGTTTGTCCACTATGGGATCACCCAGGCCTTTCAATCCCGGGTCGGCGCGGATCAGCAGTCATTGAATCTGGGCTGTTGCAGTTTTCATTTCGACCGGGAGGTGGCCGCCACGGCCATCAAAATGCTTGGCGAAAGCTCCCTGGAACGGGATCCATAACATATGCCAACTTGGGCATAAGTTTTTGTTGCGTCCCTGATTTGGCTGTGTTTCAATTCCGGCCATGACTACGGAACGCAATGCTCGCTACATCATGATCGGCGGATTTTTGGGAGCCGGCAAAACCACTGTCGTGGCCAAACTGGCCCGCCATCTTGTTAACTCAGGAAAAAGGGTGGGACTCATCACCAACGACCAAGGCCGAGAGCTCGTTGACACCAAAATGCTGCGTTCCCTTGGGTTCGCTACGGAAGAGATTTCCGGGGGCTGTTTTTGCTGCCGGTTCAATTCTTTGATGGAGGCGGCGCGGAGTCTCAGCGCGGGGAAAGCGCCGGACGTTTTCATTGCGGAACCCGTGGGCAGTTGCACAGACTTGGTGGCCACGGTGACGTATCCGCTGCGGAGAATGTATGGCGAGGACTTTGAAGTGGCTCCTCTCAGCGTGCTTGTGGATCCGGTGCGCGCCCGCCGGGTGTTCGGTCTGGATGAGGGCGGCAGTTTCTCGGAAAAGGTGGCTTACATATACAAGAAACAATTGGAGGAAGCCGACATTCTCGTGATCAACAAGAAGGATCTGATTGATGCAGGACAGATGGGGGAGCTGGCGCATACGTTGCGGAGGGAGTTTCCCCGAGCCGAAGTGATTGCCGTTTCGGCGCGCCAGGAAGACGGATTGGAAGCTTGGTTTGACAGCTTGGTTTCCGGGGTTGCTCAATCCATGCATGGCACCATGGAGGTGGACTATGACATCTATGCCGATGGCGAAGCCTTGCTGGGCTGGCTGAATGCCACCGTGGATCTGGACTCTCCGGCAGGAGTGGATGCGGACGGCCTGTTGGAGATGTTGGCTCGGGAGGTGCAATCCCGTCTCACCGATGGTGGAGCGGAAATCGCCCATTTCAAGATGACCCTTGGACCCACCGATGCCATGGTGGGTGAGGTGGCGATCCTGAATCTGGTGCGGAACGATTTCGTTCCGGAATTGTGCCAGCGACTGGACGAAGAAGTGCACCAAGCCCAGATTATTGTGAACCTCCGAGCGGAGACTGCCCCGGAGATTCTCGCCACCGTTTTGGAGGAGGCGTTGAGGGCCGCCTCCTCCGCCCATCCGGGCACTGCACTGGTGCTCGATCACCGGGAGTTTTTCCGTCCGGGGCGTCCCACGCCGACCCATCGTGATCTTGTCGAGGCTTGAGCCGAACGGGGGCTATGACGAAAACTTCCGCTCTATGAAATCGCTCCGGGCCGCCTTGACGGGCGAATTGTTGGGCACCTTTTTGCTGGTGTTTTTTGGTTGCGGTTCGGTCGCCGCAGCAGTGACAACGAGCGCACAGGTGGGCGTATTCCAAGTCGCGATCGTTTGGGGGCTGGGTATTGCCATCGCCATTCATTGCACCGCAGCCTTGTCCGGGGCGCATCTGAATCCGGCCGTGACCCTGGCCTTGGCCGCGTGGCGGGAATTCCCCAAGTCCAGAGTATTGCCCTATGTCGGGGCCCAGATGGTCGGAGCCTTTGTTGCCGCGGCAGCGCTGCACGGAGTGTTCGCTAACGCGATCATCGCGTATGAGTCGGCTCAAGGCATTGCCCGGGGAAGCGTGGGGAGTGAGTCCACGGCGATGATCTTCGGAGAGTTCTTTCCCAACCCGGGAGGCAAGCCCCTTGAGCATGCGGCCATGGCCATGCCATTGGGCCGGGCAGTTCTGGCTGAGATCGTCGGCACGGCGGTTCTGGTGATCGTGATCTTTTCGGTTACAGATCGCCGCAATGCTGAAGCGCCCCAGATCCTTACGGCTGGCTACATTGGCCTGACGGTAACACTT
>JADZAX010000144.1 GCA_020852405.1 Verrucomicrobiales bacterium | reverse complement strand
ACCGGCGACAGCTTGGAAAAACCCGTTTTGTAGGATACGATGCAGGGCGACCTCCTCCAATGAGTTGGAGATCCCGTCATCGCGCCTCTCTTTTTATCAAGAAAGGACCGTTCGTCCAGCAGAATCATGGCCAACCTCAACACAGACCTTCCGGAGGGCGATCCCGACGATCCCGAGGAGACGCTTCTTGCATTGCCAACCGGGGAACGGCGGGACTGTCTGGTTCCCCCTGCGGCGGCGGGGGTGCGGCTCGATCGTCACCTCGCGGAAGTCTGGCCGGATCTGTCCCGTTCCCGTCTCCAGGACCTCATCCGGGAAGGTCATGTCTCGGTGGCGGGACGCCCGGTGAGCAAACCCCGTCAGGCTCTCGCCGCGGGCGATCCGGTGGTGGTCCAGATTCCCGCGCCAACCGTGGCCGACATCGTCGCTCAGGATATCCCGCTCCGGGTGCTTTATGAAGATGCCGCACTGATCGTCCTCGACAAGGCGGAGGGCCTGGTGGTGCATCCGGCTGCCGGGCACGCGGATGGCACGCTGGTCAATGCGTTGCTCCATCATTGCCGCGGTCAGCTCTCGGGGATCGGCGGGGTCGGGCGCCCCGGCATTGTGCACCGCCTCGACCGGGACACCAGTGGCTGCCTCGTGGCCGCCAAAACGGACGCCGCCCATCAGAGTCTTTCCAAACAGTTCGCCGACCGGGAGACGCAAAAAGTCTATCTCTGCGTCATCGCCGGCGTGCCTCCGCAGAAGGCGGGCCGTATCGAAAACCACCTCGGACGCCATCCCGTGAACCGGCAGCGCATGGCCGTGGTCCGCCCGGAGTCGGGGAAGTCCTCCGTGACCGGGTATGAGATCCTGCATTCTGATCCGGGGGGACGATGGGCGTTGGTGGAATGCGCCCTCCACACCGGCCGGACCCACCAGATCCGGGTTCACATGCGGGAGGGGCTCCACCACGCCATTCTCGGTGATGAAATCTATGCCCAGCCGCAGCGCCAGACCGTGGCGGTCTCCCGGCTCATGCTCCACGCCTGGCGGCTGGGTTTCCGCCATCCCATCAGCGGGGAGCGGATGTCTTTTCGCAGTGAGATTCCGGAAGCATTCCAGCCTTTCCTGCCGCCGGGAGGGGTGGAGGAGATGGAGATCCGCTGAGTCTGAAATTCTCCCTTGGCGGAGCCCCAAGACCGGCTGAAGTTGGAAGCCCGCATCCCATGAGTCAAGAGTCCGCACCTGCCCATCCGCCATCCACCCTCAGTTGGGAAGACAGTCTCGCCACCTTTTTGCTCCGGGAAGAGGGATTGGAAGCGCTCCGGGTGGATCCGAGGCAGCGCAAAATCTCCCTCGCCACCCTGGGTCCGGTGGATCTGGAGGCCATCCAGGAACGGCTTGAAGGGCTGCTCGCGACGCTCGATGAGCCGGGTTGGACCCCGTCGCCAGTGTCCCCCGCCAAGCCTGCTCCGGCCGGGTTCGGACTGCGCGTCTCGCATCCAAAAGTGGATGAGATGCTCCTGGAGAAGCCCTCCTGTGACACCGCTCCCAAACTCTGGACCTGGCGGGAATTCATTTGGCCGGAGGCCGATGAACTGGAAAACCAGAGCCGGGCCGAATGGGTCGCTCTGGCATGGCAGGCAGGCATCTGTGGCATGGCTCTGGCAACCGGCTGGACTCTGAGCCGCTTTGGGATCGGTCCCCCCTGGCTTGCCATTCAGTTTTTCACGGTTTCTCTGATTGCGGGAGGCTGGGACGCCGCCAAGGATACCTGGGAAAAGCTGCGCCAAGGGCAGGTCGATGTGCACTTTCTGATGCTGGCGGTTGCCCTCGGGGCGGTCAGCATCGGAGCCTGGCTGGAAGGCGGGCTCCTACTGTTCCTCTTTTCCTTGTCAGGTGCCCTGGAGCATTTTGCCCTGCACCGGACCCACCGGGAGATCAGCGCCCTGACCAAGGCCGCGCCGAAAACCGCCCGGATGCTGCATGCCGACGGGCGCGAGGAAGTGGTGCCGGTGGTGCTCCTGCGTCCCGGAGACCAGCTGCGGGTCCTGCCTGACGAGGCCTTCGCGGTGGACGCGGACATTTTGGAGGGCGAGTCCGCGGCCGATGAATCCAATCTGACCGGAGAAGCCCGCCCGGTTCCCAAGCGGGCCGGAGATCCCGTTTACGGGGGCACGCTCAATTTGTGGGGGAAAGTCCGGGTGCTCGTCACGCGGGTCGCCGCGGAAAGTTCGCTCCAAAAAATTGTCCGGATGATCCGTGACGCCCAGCATTTGAGGGCTCCGAGCCAGCGGTTCACCGACCGGTTTGGAACCCCCTACACTCTGGGCATTCTCGGACTCTCGTTGATCATGTTTTTCGTCTGGTGGCTGGGTTTTGACATCCCACCGTTTCGCTCCACGGCCGAAGGGCATTCCGCCTTCTACCGAACCATGACCCTGCTCGTGGTCGCCAGTCCCTGTGCGCTGGTGCTGAGCATTCCTTCCGCCATTCTCGCCGCAATCGCCTGTGGGGCCCGCCGGGGGGTGCTCTTCCGGGGCGGGGCGGCAGTGGAGAACTTGGCGCTCGCCGATGCGGTGGCCCTCGACAAGACCGGGACCCTGACCCGGGGCGAGTTGAAAGTCGGTTCGGTAGAAAGCTTCCCTCCCGGCCGGGAGCGGGACGTGCTGGAGATCGCCCTGACGCTGGAGCAGCACTCCAACCATCCCATCGCCCGGGCCATCGTGGCCCATGCCGCCGCCGAGGGCGTCGTGGCCCAGGACGTCGATGATTTCCGCTCCGTCACCGGACAGGGGCTCAAGGGCCGCATTGGTGCCGAGCTGAGTTATTTGGGAAGGCGCGAACTGATCGAGCGCGGGGAAATGGGGGAATGGATCCGCCAGGTGCCTGATCCGCCTCTCGAATACACCGAAGTCTGGGTGGTGCGCCGCGACGTGGTGGGCCGTCTCCTGCTCCGTGACGAGGTCCGCGAGCAGAGCGGTCCGGTCATGGAGCGTTTGAAGAAGGACGGGGTCTACACCATCATGCTCACCGGAGACCGCCGCGGAGCCGCCGAGCAGGTCGCCAAGAGGTTGGGGGTGGCCGAGGTTCGGGCCGGATTGCATCCCGAGGAAAAAGTCTCCGCGATCCAGGAATTGACCGCCTCCGGTCACCGTGTCGCCATGGTCGGCGATGGGGTCAATGACGCCCCCAGCCTTGCCGCCGCCTTTGTCTCGGTCGCCATGGGAGGCAAGGGAAGCGATGCCGCTCTTGAGCAGAGCGACGTGGTGCTGATGGATGATCGCATTGAGAAACTGCTCACCGCCCGGGCCATCAGCAAGCGCGCCCGGTCCATCATCCGGCAGAACCTCACCATCTCCCTCGGGACCGTGGTCCTCATGATCGGGGCGTCGCTCTTCGGACTGGTGCCTCTCACCATCGGGGTGCTTGCCCATGAAGGCAGCACCGTCGTGGTCTGTCTCAACAGCCTAAGACTGCTCTTCCTCAAAGAGGAAAAGGTGGCGCCGGAATGACAGGAGTGGACCTGGGATCCGGGGAGCGCCCGATTTCAGATCAGCTCGCGGATCGGGTCCACTCCGGGACTGAGCAGATACTGCGGCCGGCCATTCGCATCCTCCACGGTGGTGTGCCGCAGGTCGATGCCCACATTGTGATAGAGAGTGGCGAAGACTTCCTCAAAACGAACGGGCCGTGACGCGACCTCCCCGCCGGTCCGGTCCGTCGAGCCGATGATCTGCCCGGTGCGCATACCCCCGCCCGCGACAAGGGCGCAGGTCACGCGCGGCCAGTGGTCGCGGCTGTTGTTGGCGTTGATTTTGGGTGTTCTCCCGAACTCACCCCAGACGACCACCGACACGTCGCGGTCCAGCCCTCTTTCATGGAGATCGGTGATGAGGGCGGACAGCCCCTGATCGAGGAGTGGGAACTCGCGGCGCGAGCTGGGGAAGTTCATGCCATCTCCGCCATGCCAGTCCCAACGGCTGTAGTTGAGGGAGACGACGCGGGCGCCGGCTTCGACGAGGCGTCGGGCGACGAGGAAATTGCGGATCATCCTCGGGGCGCCGTCGCGCTGGTAGGCGGGATCATTCACGCCATAGCGCTCCAGAACGCGGGGATCCTCGCGCGACAGATCGAGGGCGCTGACCAGCTCCGCCCCGGAGAGAATCTCAAGGGCCTGGCGGTTGAAATGGTCGATGCCCTGCATCAGTCCGGTGGTGTCGGCCTCCCGGCGGAAGGCATCGACCGCGCGGAGCAGGGTGCCCCGGTCCTCCAAGCGTTCCAAGGTGACGCCCTTGAGGGTCATGCTCTGGGCCTTGGCATTGGGATCTTTGGCCACCAACGGCATCGGGGAATGGGCGGACCCGACGAAGCCACCGGTCCCGGGCTCCCCCCAGGTACGGTTGCCGGTGGGATACATCATGGACACATGGGCCGGCACGCCGGGCAGGGAACCCTGGAGCCGGGAAACCCAGGCCCCCATGGCAGGCCAGCCACCGGGCGGCGCGGAGTTCTGGTCCTTGAAGGTGCGGCCGGTCATGCACTGGTAGCAATCGTGGCGGCCTTCAGAGTCATAGAGCGAGCGGATCAGGGCGAACTTGTCGGCCATCTTGGCGAGCTGGGGGAAGAGCTCGCAAATTTCCATCCCCGGCACATTGGTCCGGATGGGGCGGAATTCCCCCCGCACCTCGGAAGTGGCATCCGGCTTGAGGTCGAACATGTCGAGATGCGACGGTCCTCCCGGCAGGTAAATGTTGATGATGGCCTTGTGGGAGCGGCCGGTGCCGGCCTGCTGCTCGGCGGCGAGCAATTGGGAGAGGCTCAGGCCACCCGCGGCCATGCTGCCCACGCGGAGAAATCCGCGGCGGGACAGGCGGTCGCAATGGTTGTGGGTGGCGTCGGAGCGGCCGAAGAGATTGAGCATGGGAGGGGCGTCGGACTGGGGTGGGACTGGAGGTGTCAAAATTGTATCCCCTAGTCTTTCATTCGCCCATTCCCTATTCGCGCCACAGACCGCCCCGCTTCTGCGGAAAAGTGGAATTCCGGAGTCGATTTCAGGCCCTGACGTGGTATAGGGCAGGGTCCCGTCGGAAGCCGTCTTCTCCATGCCGCCCTTCATCAAACGCCACTGGCCGATCCTGGCCGCGATCCTCTCCGGAGTGCTCTGTGGTCTGGCCTTTCCCCTGTGGAATGTGCCCGCGCTTGCCTGGCTGTGGCAGTGGCCTCTCCTCGCCGCTCTCTGGCTGGTTCCGCCCGTGACCCGCAGGCGGGCTTTCGGACTGGGTTTTCTCATGTCCTATGCCTTTTTCCTGACTTCCCTATGGTGGCTTCATGAACTGGGGCGCACTGCGGGCAGCCTCTGGGCGGGGCTCGCCGCCTGGACGTTGCTGCCGCTTTATCTGGCCCTCTACGGGGGCTTCTGGGCTGTGGTCGTGGCCACGGTGGGACGCTGGCGACCGGTCGAGGCGGTCTCTCCGGGGGATCGGCGCCATTGGTTGTCGGGTCTCTTCACGGCTTCCCTTCCGGGATTGTTTGCGGCCGGGCTCAATGCGGCCACTTGGACCGGTCTGGAGTGGTTGCGCGGCGTGGCCTTCTCCGGTTTTGGCTGGAACAGCCTGGGCGTCTCCCAGTACCGGTCGCCGGTCTTGATCCAGATCGCCGATTTCACGGGAGTGGCTGGCGTGTCGTTTCTCCTGCTCTTCGTGGGACAGATCGGGTTTCTCACCGTGGTCAGGCTGATCCGGGAGATGCGGGACCGTCGGCTCATGAGGCCGCATCTCGATTTCACTCTGGCCATGGCCCTGGTGATGATCACGGTGCTTTATGGAATCGCCCGGCTCACTCCGCGGCCCGACGAAAAGACCGTCCCGGTGCGGACCCTGATCGTGCAGCTGGCGACACCGATCGACTTGCCCGTGACCAGGGAAACGCTCGAAAAAATCTATGAGGACTATCACGACCTGACGAGCGCCTTCTGCGGCCTCGGCAGTGGGGTCGATCTTGTGGTCTGGCCCGAGTCGGCCCTGCCGGGCCAGTTCTATCAGCGGGGTCTCCAGGAGCGGATTGACCTCACTTTGGCCCAAGGAGACTTCCATCTTCTGACCGGGGGCGATATTCATGAGATGGGAACCGGTGAGGATTACAACTGTCTCATTCTGATGCACCGCCGGGCCATCGAGGGGCAGATCCACCGCAAGCGGCATCTCGTTCCTTTCGGCGAGTATATCCCCCTGCGGGAATCCTTTCCCCTGTTTGTCTGGGTCACCGGGTCTTTGGTGCCTTCCGACTTCTCCGCCGGAACCAGCATCGAGCCTCTCCGGATGGAGGATTCACCGGTCAGCCTGATTCCCTTGATCTGCTTCGAGGACACGATGGGGGAACTGGCGAGAGACTTTGTCCGGCCCGAGCCCCAGATCATCGTGAACGGGACCAACGGGGCCTGGTTCTGGGAAAGTGCGAACATGGAGCAGCACCTCGCCAATGCCATCTTCCGCACGGTGGAATTGCGCCGGCCTATGGTCCGCGCGGCAAACACCGGAGTGAGCTGTTTTATTGACCAGCGAGGCCGGCTCATCGACCAGGGAGGCATCGACCGCATTGAGGATCCGGACACCGGCAGCACATTCACCCGCGGCACCCTGACGCAGACTCTGGACGTCCCTTTGGCGGGGGAAATCACCTTTTATGCGGCCCATGGCGAGCTCTTTGCAAAACTGTGCGGCCTGTCGGCCCTGCTGGTGCTGGCGGGAGGATGGCTGCGTCGGAAGGCGGCCCGCTGAGCGGTGACCGGGGCTTCCGAAGCTTCGGACCCCTGGGGGCTCACTCCATCACTTCGCCCGGGTTTGGAAAGTCCGGCGGTGGTCCCGGGAAGGAACGGCGATGGTGTAGGAAGTTCCGTCCGGGCTCACTTCGCACAGGATTCCATGAGCTTCGCAGGCTTCGCCGAGGTCTCCCAGGTTCGCGATGTGTTCCGGCGTGGTGTTGTTTTCGTGGTCCTGCCTGACATTTTCATGCACCTGATACATGGCCTGGATCGTCGGGGTGGCCCGCAAGGCGGCCATGGCCAGGGCGCCGGTGCCTTTGCGGGGGCCGTTGTTCATCACCGAAACGGTCGGGGAGATGGTTTGGATGAAGCGCGGGTTGTTGCTCACATCCAGCCCATGGTGGTTCACCTGGTAGAGATCCACCGTGCCGACGAGATTCACCGGGCAGACGAGACGTTCCTCGACCGCCCAGGTCAGATCGCCACCGTCGAGGAACCGGAAATCCCCGCATTCCAGCAGGAGGACGAGGCTGTTGGCATTGTCCGAAGTGTCGACCCGGGATGGCTGGGCGGTCGGGGAGGCTTCGCACAAGGCAGTGTTGGGGGTCGCGCCGGGGGGCGGTTCGACGAGTTTTTGATTGGCTGCGAGGCAGCGCAGGACCACCGGTGCGGCGCCCGGAGTGGTGCTGGGGCGCAGTGGAATGCGGTCTCCTGCCGCGAGAGTGACGCGTTTCCCGACTGGAGCGGAGCGGTAGGGGTGACTGGACAGGTTCCACTTCACGTCCTCTTTTCCGGAGTCCGGACTGACATCGGTGAGGCCCTTGTCATAGAGTGTGCCGACCGGCATGAGTTCCGCCAACTCGGCGAGCCCGCCGAAATGGTCGATGTGGAAATGCGTGATCACGACATGGTCGATCTGCTTCAGCCCGGCGACTTCCGTGGCCACGTGGTGGATCCGTTTCGGGTCCCTTCCCCGTGGATTTCCCGTGTCGATCAGCACCGACTCGCCCCCGGGAGTCACGATGAGGGTCGATCCCCCGCCTTCCGAGTCGATCCAGTAAATGCGGAGCCCCTCACCGGCAACCGCCGCCGGGATCGGGACCGTGAGGAGCAACAAGAGAGACCGGAAAAGAAGTCGGAAAGAATGCATGGGTGAACGCATTCTTCCGTGAGAGGGCTGGGCGAGTCAATCCCAAATGCCGACGGGAAGTGCGCTGTCCGTGATGACGCCTCGGTTTGGTCTTGCCGGGATTCCCCCCGGCGTGATAAGAAACGGTCATGACACGCCCCGAGACCAAGTCTTCCCTCAGCCGCCGCCACCTTCTCAAGTCCGCAGCCGTGCTCGCCGCCGGTCAGGCTTTCGGACCGCTCCGAGCGGCCGATCCCGGCACCGCCAATCCTCTCAAAGGCCGCCTTTACAAAACCCTCAAGATCGGGATGATCGGTGTCGAGGGATCCCTGACCGACAAATTCAATGCCGCCAAAGAAGCGGGCTTTCTTGGCGTGGAGATGAATGCCCCGGGGATGGACATCGCCGCGACCAAAAAGGCCATCCTGGAATCCGGTCTCCCGGTCGATGGCACCGTCTGCGCCGATCACTGGGGCGTCCGTCACACCGACCCCAAACCCGAGGTCCGAGCCCAGGCCCTGGCCACACTGAAACAGGCCCTCATCGATACCCATGAGGTGGGAGGGCACAGCGTGCTCTTGGTCGTCGGACGCGGCGGGGATGGTCCCGAGGAGGAAATCTGGAAGCGCTCTGTGGAGAACATTTCCCAGGCCGTCCCGCTCGCCGCCAAGCTGGGGGTCTCCATCGCGATCGAGAATGTCTGGAACCAGTTCCTGTACAAACATGAGGGCGGATCCGACCAGAACGCCGAAAAGTTCGTTCGGTATGTCGATGAGTTCAAATCGCCCTGGGTCGGCATGCAGTTCGACATCGGCAACCATTGGAAATACGGCAGCATGGGGGACTGGATCCGGGCGCTCGGCAAGCGCGTGCTCAAGCTCGACGTGAAGGGCTTCAACCGCGCCGAGAACAAATGGGCCGACATCGGCGAAGGCGATCTGGACTTTGCCGATGTTCGTGCCGCGCTGACCGAGATCGGGTTCAACGGATGGTGCGCCGCCGAAGTGGGCGGGGGCAAGCTGGACCGCCTCAAAGTGGTGTCGCAGCAGATGGACCGGGTTTTTCTGCTCTGAGAGGAGCCGGTCCAACAAGCTGGGTATCTGAAGAAATCGTTACCTGCGAAGTTTTGACCGCAGGGAATCAGCCGCGCACAGTGGTGCGCTTATGTCGGCTGTTTCGATTTCCCCCCGTCGCCCTTCTATCTTTCCCCGTCGGGCTCATGATGCCCTGTTCCGACGGGTCCACGGCAACACCCTGATCTACAACACCTGCTGGGAGGATCCGCGGCTCGACCGCGAAATGCTGGATCTCGACCGGCACAGCCGCGTGGTCATGATCACCAGCGCCGGCTGCAACGCTCTCGATTATCTCCTCGACGGTCCGGAGGTCATCCATGCCATCGACATGAACCCTCGGCAGAATGCCCTGCTCCAGTTGAAGCTGGCGCTCTTCAGGCATGCCGACCACGAGGAATTGTTCCGTGTCTTTGGCCAGGGGGTGCGTCCCGGCTTCCGGGAACTGCTCCCGGCACTCGCGCCGTCGCTCCCTCCCTTCGCGAGGGACTTCTGGAGGATGAAGCACAAGTATTTTGAGAAACTTCCGCTCAACCCTTCCTTTTATTACCGGGGTACCTCCGGACAGGTCGCCTGGTTGGTCCGCCAAGCCATGCTGGCGGGAAGTTCCCGCGTTCGCGATTTCTCGGCCCGGCTCCTCGATGCCGGCAGCACCGAGGAACAGGCGGCGCTCTACGGGCAGGTGCGTCCGGCCTTGTGGAATGTCTTCAATTCCTGGCTCGTCCGACAGCCCGTGGTCATGGCCATGCTGGGAGTGCCTCGTCCGCAGATCCGGCTCATAGAATCGGAGTTTCCCGGCGGTCTGTCCCATTTCGTGCAGGAAAAAATGGAGCATGTCCTGACTCGGTTGCCCATGAAGGACAACTATTTCTGGCGGGTTTATGCGACCGGTGCCTACACCCCCGACTGTTGCCCAAACTACCTGCGCCCGGAGCACTTCGCGACGCTTCATGAACGTTCCGGCAGGATCCGCACCCACACCACCACTGTGGCGAATTTCCTGCGTGAGAATCCGGGTTCCTATTCGCACTACGTGCTGCTGGATCACCAGGATTGGCTGGCCGCCCACGATGCCGCCGGGCTCGCCGAAGAGTGGCGTCTCATCCTGGAAAACAGCCACCCCGGCACCCGCATTCTCATGAGGTCCGCCAGCGTGCAGATTGATTTCCTGCCACCGGACATCCTGGGGCGGATCCGTCTCCATCCTGAGATCACCGACCGGCTCCACCCACTCGACCGCGTGGGCACCTACGGTTCCACCCTTCTTGCCGAAGTGCTATGAATCCCTCCGCGGATTGTGCCGCCCCCCCGTCCGACGGTGATGCCTTGAGGCGTTACTACCGTCTTCATGCGCCCCTTTACGACGCCACGCGGTGGTCTTTTCTCTTCGGCCGCTCCGGCCTGGTCACCCTGGCCCGGCAGAGGCTGCCCGATGCGCGCAGGATTCTTGAGATCGGCTGTGGCACCGGCAAAAACCTGGAGTCAATCGCGAGGGCTTTTCCTGATGCCGAAATCCGGGGATTGGACCTCAGCGCGGAAATGCTCGAGCAGGCCGGGAAACGAGTCCGGCATCTGGGAGACCGGGTGCGACTTCTCCATCAGGCCTATGATCACCCCGTCGGTGGCGAGGAAGGGCCGTTCGATATTGTCGTGCTTTCCTATTGCCTGACCATGATCAATCCGGGCTACGACCGGGTCCTCGCCACCTGCCGGCAGGATCTTTCTCCGGAAGGGCTTCTAACGATTGTCGACTTTCACGACAGCCCGGTTCACGCTTTCCGCAAGTGGATGGGAGTGAACCATGTCCGGATGGAAGGTCAGATTCAAAAGTCGCTCCTGGCCCAGGGCTGGCGACCGGAGTTTGAAAAAGTGAGCCGTGCCTACGGCGGCCTGTGGCGTTGGCTGACCTACCTGGGAAAAATTTAACCCCCGGCAGGTTCAGGCGACCGTGACGTAGCCCCTGACAAACTCCGCGAGCGTCATGGGACGCTTGCCTTCCGGTTGGACTTTGGCCGGAACGATCCCGACGCCGGGGGTGCCGGTGCGGAAATGCCACTCTCCTACCGCATTGCGTTGCAACGGGCTGGCAGAAGGTTCACCAGGCTCGGATGACACGAAGGTCAGCGGCGGAAAGACTTTGAGCCTCTGAGGGCCGCGTGGGGTCTCCACCGGAGTGTTGGTTCCGGGCCAGGGATCGTAGGCCCGGATTTTCCGTTCGAGGAAGTCCGACGGCTGGCTCCAGTCGAGAAGGCCGTCCTGGCGGTCGAGTTTGGTCGCGATCGTCACCAGCGCTTCGTCTTGTGGATTCCGCGGGGCGCTGCCATCGGCCAGGAGTGGCAATCCCCGGTCCAGCAATCCGGGACCCAGATCGGCCAGCCGGTCATGCAGCCGGCCCCCAGTCTCGTCGCTGGAAAGCGAGAGCGGACTGGTCAGGATGACATCCCCCGCATCCAACCTGGCCGTGACGTGCATCAGCGAAAGTCCCGATTCGGCATCGCCCGCAAGAATCGCCGACTGGATCGGCGAAGCGCCCCGGTGGCGGGGCAGGAGGGAGGCGTGCAGATTCACGCAGGCAAGGCGGGGCATCTGCAGAACTCGGCGGGGCAACATTTGGCCATAGGCCATGACGACAAAAATGTCGGCCTGGAGGGCTTCCAGAGCTGACAGGACATCCTCGTCCTTGCGGAGATTTTCCGGCTGGAACGCGGGCAAACCCTGCTCCAAGGCCAGGACTTTCACTGCCGGGGGTTGGGCGGCGAGGTGCCTTCCCGCCGGGCGGTCCGGCTGCGTGACCACCCCCACCATGCGCACTCCCGGTGCCGTCAGGAGCCAGCGCAGGGAGGGCAGACCGATCTCGCCGGTGCCAAAGTAAACGATGCGGAGCAAGGCTTCGGGGATGGCGTCGGAAGCGGGTGGGGTGGGAGCCCGGGAGGGGCGGCTCACTTCAGCGCGTCGAGGCCGAAGCTCTTGAAGACCACGGCTTCAGGATCCCGGTCGGAAGGATTGGCTCCTTTTTCAAAGACCGCATAAATGGTCTTGCCATCCGAGGCCATGTCGGAGTATCCGGCGACGCCTTCCTCAATGACGAAACTCTTGTCCCAGGTTTTGCCATTGTCGGCACTGAGACGGGCCGTGAGCGACTTGCGCATGATCATGTTCGCCGGATTGGCGAAAACGATGCCGCCTTCCACCTGGGTGAAACTGGCGTGGCAGATGGGCTCGGCAAGCGCGTCAATGTAAGCGATCTCGCTCCAACCGGTCGCGCCATCCTTGCTGGTGGCCTGGCCCCGCTTGCCCTGAAGACCCTTGTTGCGCACATTGATGAGGACCGTGCCATCGCCCGCTTGGACGATGGCCGCTTCGCCGGGAAGTTCCATTTTGGAACCGGTCTTGGTACCTTCCAAGGTCGCCTCATGGGCCACGATGTCACCGCGCTTCCAGGTTTTGCCGCCATCATCGGAGAAAATGGTGGAAACGGCGGCCGGCTGCATGCCGATACCCATTTCGCCTTTGGAAACCCAGACCGGGGTCACGAGGCGCCCGGTGTCTTTCAGCTGAATGCCATGTCCGGGGCTGGTGGCGATCAGTTTCCAATCCACTTCGGGACGGAAGGCGTCAAAGGTTGCGGTGATTTCGACCGGGGCGGACGCGGCCGCTCCGGTGTCGTCTGTCTTGAGGTAAAAGCAACGGTTGAACTCCACACAGTAAAGCCAATGGACTCCGCCGTCCTTGTCCGCGATGGCGCTGACATTGTGCAGCCCGATCTGTCCGGCTTCCGCGGCACCCTTGTCCAGCAGCACTGGATTCTGCTTGGCATCGGCCGGCTTTTTGGCCAGTTCGGCGGCGTCGCTCCAGGTCTTGCCCCCGTCCTTGGAAACCCGGAAAAAGACCATCGCGTCGCTCCAACGCATCTCGGGATTTTTGCGCCCCTCGGCATAGGCGATGAGATTTCCGGAAGTCGTGCGGACGATGCCGGGCAGACGATACATTCCGTAATCCTTGTCTCCGTGGTTGAACAAAACCGTGGGGTCCTGGGCCGGAGCCAGTGGCGCGAGCAACAGGGCGGCGGCGAAGAGGGGCTGAAGGAGGCGTTTCATAAGGGATGTCAGGCAGAATCTGAAAATTCGAGTTGATACAATGCCCCGCTTCCTTCGAATGCCAACCCGAAAATCGCCAAAGGCAGGCCCCGCAGACCATGCCAGGTCCAACTGCTGGCCGGAATCCGGAGGGGGAATTCTGTCTCCAAGGGAGGGAACACGAGCGACTGCGGCCATGGGGACCGTCCGGCGGATCTCCCCTCGCAGATGATTCCAACTTGTGTTAAACAAGGACATGAATCCACGGGTGTTGTGTTTGGTTTTTGATGGTCTCGAAGAAATCGAAACGGTCGCTCCGGTGGACCTCCTCCGTCGGGCGGGCGTGGAGGTCATCATGGCCTCGGTTCTCGGGACGGATCTTGTGACGGGTCGCTGCGGCATTGCCCTGCGCGCGGACCGCACTCTTGAGGAAGTCGTGGGAGAATCGTTTGATCTGCTTCTCATTCCCGGTGGTCCCGGGGTGGCGGGCCTTCGCGAAGCGGGACAGGCCGCCAAGCTGGCGCGCCACTACCACGACGCAGGCAAACCCGTGGCGGCGATTTGTGCGGCCCCCACGGTGCTGCACGATGCCGGTTTGTTGGAGGGATGTCGCTACACGTCCCACGCCGGGGTCCGGGACGAATTGATCCATTCCCTGCCCGGGGAAGCGGTGGTGGAGGATGGAAACCTGATCACCTCGCAGGGAGCAGGAACCGCTGTGGCATTCGGCCTCGCTCTGGTGAGGCGCCTCTGTGGGGCTGCCAAAGAGGACGAGGTCCGGCGGGGCATCATGCTGTGAGCCCTCTGCCGGGCTTCAAGGACGGATGGGATTGAGGCCGCTTTCGGGCTCAATGTTCATGATCCGGTCGTGGATCTTGAGGATCTCCTTGGATTTCTCGAAAAAGTCCGTCACCTCCTGAGCACTGGCTTTGTTGGTGGAACTCACCGCTTCCAATTCAGCGAGGTATTTGTCGGAGTCCAGTTCCAAGGACTGCATCTGGGACTGCGCCCGGGCATAGGCATCCGAGACCTTGGTGCGGGCTCGCTCGAAGGCTTCCCGCTGTCCCTGGTCCTTGAAATACTCGGCTTCCTGGGCCCGGTAATCCTTGCTGAAAATCCGCCGGAGGAAGGCGTGCTTCTGTTTCGGAGCGGTTGCCGCGGGAAGGTTCAGCTGGTCGGTGAGGTAGTTGTCCAACTCCCGGAACTCATTGATGGGCTTCTTGTACTGGCTGTGGAGCATCGCCAGTCCGTTGGTGACCGCTTCCAGTTTTTTGGCTTCATCCTTGTCCAGGGCCTGACCGGATTTCAGCTTGTCCTCGACTGAGCCGATGTATTCGAGCGTTTTCTTGCTGTCATAGACAATTTCGTTCATCTGGGCGTAGATGCGCTCGACCTTGTCCTGGTGGTCTTTTTTGAGTTGGTCGACCTGCTGGGTCCATTCCGTTTTGAGGCGTTCCACTTCGGCTTGCTTGTCGATGAGCTGGCTTTCGGTTTCGCGCTTGGCCTCATTGGCTTTGTCGAGTTCCAGCTTGGTGGCCTTGACCGAGGCGTCGAGCTGGAAATTGAGCGTTTTTTCCTCGGAGTAGAGTTGCCCCAGATAAGCGACGCCGCCAATGGCGCCCAGCAGGAGCACCCCTAGGATCACGCTCACAATGGCGGCAACCGGGCGGCGGGGAGGATTGTCAGTGATATCCGTACTCATGGGTAGTAAGGTAAAGCGAAATACGGTTACTTCCAACGGTTCGTTCCCAAACCGGCAATTCTTTCACTTTTTTCACCCCAGTGATGGCGAATGAATCCATGCTTCCTGATCCGGTGGCTCTGCGTGACGCCTTTTTGCGGGCCATTGCTCCGGGT
>JADZAX010000143.1 GCA_020852405.1 Verrucomicrobiales bacterium | reverse complement strand
TGTTGTCGATCACCAGGTCATAAGGCCGGTCGCTCGGCCCGCCCATGGCCGGATTCAGGTTGCCTGAAATCGCCAGCATGGCATCCCTCACCTCTTCGGCTTCGAGCCTCTGCGGGCTGAACCGCCAAAGCAGGCGGTTGCCGGCATCCACTGCCAGGGCTGCGGCGTTCGGGGTGGAAGCCTGGCGCCAGGTTTTCGAGGTCAGGATCAGGGTATGGAGTTGCTTCAGGCTCCAACCTCCCCGGATGAACTCACCGGCCAGCCAGTCCAGCAACCCGGGATGCGAAGGCACCCCGCCACTGACTCCAAGATCGTTCGGCGTGGCCACCAGACCGGTCCCGAAATGATACTGCCACACCCGGTTTACGATGGTGCGGGCAAACAACGGGTTTTCCGGCGAGGTCATCCAGTGGGCGAAAGCCTTTCGTCGTTCCGCCTCCGGAGCGTCCGGGAGCAGGTCGAATTCGGCGTTGAGAGCGCACAACCCGCCGGCCGCGATGAGTCCGCGCTTCAGTTTAATGTCTCCCCGTTCCAGCAGATGGGTCGGTTGCGGCACCCGGGGGTTGGCCGCGTAGGCTTCCGGCAGCAACGCGTCGAGTTCCCGCTGCAGCCTGTCCCGCTCCGGAGAGACTGCGGTCGGGTTTGCGTCCTTGAGATTCTCAGTCGCCTTCGCCAGGCGGGTTTTCAGCTTCTCAACCTCAGGATTCACCCGCGTCAACTCCAAGGGGGGCAGAATCGTCCGCTCCCCGTGCCAGATGCCTTCGAAGACCGCTTTGAAAGCGTAGTAATCTTTGGCCGGGATGGGATCGAACTTGTGGTCGTGACAACGGGCGCAGTTGATCGTGACCCCCAGAAAGGTTTGACCGACGGCGCCGACAAGATCTTCCAGTTCTTCCTCCCGCACCCGGGCCTTCATGACTGGGCTGGCTTGGCTGTTGCCGACCTCGTCCCAGGGACCGGCGACGAGGAACCCGGTGGCAATGATACCGTCCCGACTCACGGGTTCCAGCACATCCCCCGCAATCTGCTCTCTCGCGAACAGATCATAGGGCTTGTCGGCATTGAAACTCCCGATCACATAGTCCCGGTAACGCCAGGCATTCGGCCGGAACTTGTCCCGCTCAAACCCCTGGCTTTCACTGTAGCGCACCACATCGAGCCAATGCCTCGCCCAGCGTTCACCGTAGCGGGAGGAGGCCAGAAGTCGCTCGATCAGTTGTGCGGTGGCGGGCCCGTCACCGTCAGGATCCGCCACGAAGGCCTCGGTTTCTTCCGGAGTGGGAGGCAGCCCGTGCAGATCAAAAGTGAGCCTCCGAATGAGGAGGCTTCGGTCCGCTGGGGAATTCGGTTTCAACCCGCTCCGGGTCAATTGTGAAAAGACGAAGGCGTCAATGGGATGGGCTTCCCCCGACACCGGCGGGGCAACCTGCCGGAGTGGCTGGTAGGACCAGTGATCCGCGTTTTTCAGCCCGCGATCCTCCGCCAAACCACCCACACCGGAGGCGCCCAGCACAAGGGCGAGGAAGGCAACGCGGGGTCTCGGGGCGGGGTGAAGGCGCTTCACAGTCCCACCCATACCTGAAACGGCGTCTCGGGGCGAACTTTTTCCCAAGACCTGATCGGCCGGTTCCCGGGTGAAAGGAGTCACGCGACCCATCGCCAAACCGCCGCGACCAGCGCGCACAGCGCGAAGCCCATCACCAGCGGCAGCAGGGCAGAAACGACCGTCCATTTGGCGCTTTGGGTCTCGCGGTAGATCGTGTAAAGCGTGGTGGAACAGGGATTGTGGCAGAGGCTGAAGAGCATCAGGCAGACGGCCGTGAGAGTGGTCCAGCCCCCGGCGGTCAGAATGGAGAGCACGGCGTCATTGTCTGCTTCAAACATCACGCCCGCTCCCTGTCCGCCACCGGCCCCGGTGACCATGACGGTCAGCATCAGAATGGTCGGAACGACGATCTCATTGGCGGGAATGGCCACGATGTAGGCCAACAGAATCACCCCGGTGAGACCGAACATCCAGGCAAAGGGATCGGTGGCGTGGATGAACCACTCTGCCAGGCTTTGATCCCCTACCGGGATGTGGGCCGACAGCCAGATTGCGGCCCCGGCCGGCAGGG
Source organism: Verrucomicrobiales bacterium (assembly GCA_020852405.1). GTDB lineage: Bacteria > Verrucomicrobiota > Verrucomicrobiia > Verrucomicrobiales > DEV007 > JACKQE01. Next base: position 6,760 of record JADZAX010000143.1, on the reverse strand, counting down.
CAAAGACCACCGCCCGCCAGAGCACGATGAGGGTGCGGTCGATCAGGGAGGTGTAGAGCGTTTTCCAAAAATTGGGGGGACGGTAGGGCGGAAGTTCCAGGCTGAAAGAGGTCGCCTCGCCGCGGAGGACTGTGCGCGCCAGCAACCAGGAGGTCATCATGGCGAATCCGAAGCCGAGCACCGCCACCACGAGCACGGAAAGCGCGGCGATCGAGGTGCCCCAGCCTTTCGGTGCGAGGGTCCCGAGGAAGATGCTGGCCATCAGGATCTGGGTCGGCCAGCGGCCGTTGCAGAGGGAGAAATTGTTGGTCAGGATGGCGATGAGACGTTCCCGCGGGGAGTCGATGATGCGGGTGGCCACCACCCCGGCCGCGTTGCACCCCAGTCCCATCGCCATCGTCAGCGCCTGCTTCCCATGGGCCCCGACACGCTGGAAAATTCGGTCCAAGTTGAACGCCACTCTGGGTAAAAATCCGAAATCCTCCAGCAGCGTGAAACAGGGGAAAAAGATCGCCATCGGCGGCAACATCACCGCAATCACCCAAGCGGTGGCGAGATACATGCCATCGACGACCACTCCCTGGAACCAGGCGGGAGAACCGAGGGCTGTGAACCAGCCTGAGAGCAGCGCGTGCCCTTTGTCGACGAGGAGAGTGGCCAGCAGTCTCGATGGATAGTTGGCTCCCGTGATGGTCAGCCAAAGGATGGCCCCGAGCACCAGCACCATGATCGGGAACGCGCTCCAGGGATTGGTCAGGATGCGGTCAAGTTTCTGCTGCCAGGCGAGGCGCCGGGAACTTCCCGGCCGGGTGATGCTGCGGTCCGCGATGGCAGCGGCTTCAGCATAAATGGACTCGGTGATGCGGTCGTGAAGATTCTGGGGCAACTGCCAGCGCAGCTCGTCGGCCCCTTTAATGACTTCGTCGGGTGTTTTCATGCCAAGGTTCAAATATCCCGCAACAGACTGGCGCCGATCGGCTCGGCAAGGCCTCCGATTTCCCCGGACTTCACCGCCCCGATGATTTCCCGGTCGCCTTCGAGCAGCCGCAGCGCCACCCATCTGGGTTGGGCGAGGCGGGGAAACGCTTCCTGCAGTTCCGCCTCGACACGGTCGAGGGCAAGACGCAGCCCCGGCACTTCCAGCGGCAACCGGCGGGGGGCGGGAGAGTCGCTCCGCACGGCCATGGTGTGGATCTCACGGATCAATTCCGGAATCCCCTCGTTGGAGCGGGCGGCACAGGGTATCACGGGCACTCCGAGGTCCCGCGCCAGATTGCGGATGTCGATGTCGATTCCATGCGCCCGTGCTTCGTCCATCAGATTCAGACACAGCACCGCGCGACGGGTGATTTGTAGCACCTGCAGGATCAGGTTCAGATTGCGCTCCATGCAGGTGGCATCCGCCACGATCACCGTGACGTCAGGCTGACCGAAAAGCAGAAAACTGCGTGCCACCTCCTCATCGGGAGAGGCCGAGAGCAGGGAATAAGTGCCCGGCAGATCGACCAGTTTGAATCGCTTTTCCTCATAGGAAAAAGCGCCTTCAGCCCGGCTGATGGTTTTTCCCGGCCAGTTTCCGGTGTGCATCCGCAAGCCGGTGAGGGCATTGAAAACGGTGGTCTTGCCGGTGTTGGGATTGCCGGCGAGAGCGACCACGAAATCACTGTTCTCGATGTTCAGACCCAACTTCCGGAGTTGGCTGTAACGTGACGGACAGGTCTGGCAGGCCTCGCCGGGGGCATGGGTTTCGGGAGGGTTCATCAGGAGGCGGCGATCTCGTTCTCTTTCTCGATCTCTGCGCTGTGCGTGAGAATGCGGTCGGCCTGGTAGTCGCGCAAGGCAATCAACGCCCCGCGGATCAGGTAACTGCGCGGCGTTCCAAAAGGACTGGCAAACTCACAGCGGATCCGTGTCCCCGGAACCACGCCCAGGTCGAGCAACCGCCGTCGCTCGGCGCCCGTGCAGGCCGGGGAAAGTTCATGCACAACGGCCGAACCGCCGATCGGCAGGTCCGACAAGCGCGCCAGGCTGGACGGGGGCGCGTCATCGTCCTCCAGTCCCCCGACATGGATCAGGGGAGCCAGACTGGCGGCAATGACAAGACTGCGTCCTTCGATCCGGACCTCGATCGACCCGTCTTCGAGGTGACGGGAATCTTCGACCAAGGTTCCGGGCGCCAGGCCCAGATCAACAATCTGGCAGTAGAGGTTCTCCGGTTCGTCCTCCAGGTGCTCGATCCTGGCGGGACGCCCATCCGGCCACGAAGCCAGCGCGACCAGTCTTCGTTTCGGCAGGTGCCCATCCCGTGTCGGGATGGCGTCGCCATGAGGGTCAAAGCGGGGATAGTTGAGCCGGGCGGCCAACGCGTCCACCGCCGCCGCCTCCAGATGGTGCTCGGCGCGGTGAGCCTCGCGGTGCCAACTGGCCGGAGGAGTCCCGGTTTCCCGCGCCAGCCAGGTCTCATAGAGGCGGTGGGTGCGCACCACCTGGAGCGCATAAAGGCGGCCGTCCTCGGTGAGGTGATGAGTGTCGTCGCTCGCGGTGGCCAACCCGCGTCCGCGCAGCTGGCCCAGGATCTCGGCAGCTTCCCTGCGGGAACGGTCAAGGGAACCGGCCAGACTTTCCACCGTGGCGCCACGGCCCGACTCATCACAATCGAGAAGGTGCTTCAGGGCGTCCTCCAACTGGATCCGGGTGGTCGCGACTTCATGTTTGCGGAAAAATCCCATGGCAGAGTGACTTCGTGGTGGTGGAAAATTCAGGACGTTCCATCTTTCGGAGCCCCGTGGCATCCCCTTCCCTCCCCGGCAGGAGGGAGGATCGGAACGACGAGCATACGGAAGCGGTCAGCGGACTCCACAGTGGGAAAAAGTCTTATGAACCAAGAATTAGCCTTGGCTAACTTTTGTAGTCTTGGCTGAATTTGGCCTTCTGTCAAATGGCGATCTGCATCGGACACCGATCTTTCTGGCTCGGGGAACCTCCGGGGACCGTTGCTCCTGAAGCAGTGGGTTCCGGGTTTCCGATCCCAGACTGCCCGGCCAACATGGGAACCAAGAACCGCTCCCTGCCCCGGCGGCACGCTCCCGACCGGTCCAGCTCAATCAGAGACTTTTCAATTCCTGCAACATTTCCAACAACGCCTTGGTCAGTTTGACAGAGGCTTCTTTTTCAAACCGAGAGGTGCCCAACCAGGTCTCGTAGCCGCCCAGTTCATGCTGGTTGGGCGGGGGTAGGTATCCATAGCCGCCATTGGCCAATTCAATGAGGAAGGTATGGGGGAACGGGCTTTTCTGCTTGATATCGAGACCGATCTCGACCAGCACCTCAAATGGCATTGACACGATGGCCTGGTCACCGATCCTGACGGCCTGCACAATAACCTCTTCGGTTCCCGGATTCTCCTTTCCGCCGTAAAGGACCGTGACGTTGGCCACTGAGGTGGACCGACTGTTGACCGCTTCCCGCTCCTTGCGCGGCAGCTTGAGCAACCGCATGGCCTGGTCGACCTCCTCCTGGGTGGGAACCCGGTAATTCAGAGTGACCAGCCGCTGCCTCATGGCGACCACCGGGTTTTCGTCGTAGGCCTTGATCTTGTTCACGGCCCGCCAGGCGGCGTCGGCGGCCTTTCCGGCGACCAGTTGCACCTGTTCGAAGGGCGCGCGAGGGGGACGGATGCCCTCGAAATCGATGTTGTTGATGTCCCCCGCCGCGCCGTTGGTCATGAAGGTGACGAAATTCTCCGGGGGCTTGGAGCCTCCGATCCGGTAGGGCATGATCCGGGCGAATTCACCGAAGTAATCGGCCGAGGCCATCCCGACTTTCTTGCCGTCTTTCCCGGTCACTTCGGGGATCCCGCCGACATAATGCAGCGCCCAGTTGGCGATCAGGCCGAGCGGACGGCCCCGACGGGTCCGGACATCGACGACGCAGAGTTCCGGATCGGTCGGACCGGCGGGCTTGACCAGATTCTGGCGCGGTGCGTGGGTGCGCACTTGGTCCAATCCGCCAAGAGGATTGGGTTCCATGGTGCCGGGCTTGAGGAACCAGCGGCGGTTGTGGACTTCGGTCGCCTCCTCATCAGAGGCACTGCCGACCTTGGCCGGCTCGAGTGATGCGATGGCCTTGGCGAGGGCTTCAATCACCCCCTCACGCCGTCTGGTCTCATACGCGATCCGGCCCGGCGAAGTGTCCCCGCCTTTGGGAGCGGTATGAGTGTGGGTGCCGGAGACCAGCATTTCTTCGACTTTCCAACCGGTCTTCGCGGCCACGGCGGCTTTGGCGGCATCGGTCATCTCACGACCGACTCCGATGTCATCGACCAGGGCGATGACCGCACGACCTTCGCCGTTTTGAAAGGCCACCGCCCGGACATGAAGCGGATCATGAACGTGGCTCGACGGGCCGGAGCGGAGTTGAATCGGGAAAACCGTCGGCGAGATGTCGACGGCGGCGGTGCCAGCCTGAAGACCCTTTTCCTGCGCGGAAACACACGCGGCGAACAGGCAGAGGGAAATCAAAATACAGGGAGTTTTCATGGGGCAGGCGGAGTTCAGTTCAAGTCGAGATCGTTGGCGCGGGGTTTCTTGATCTTGGGCGGTGAGAAATCGGGATGCAGGCCCGCCATGCGCGGTGAGATCGGCCGGACCGGCCCCCAATTGATGGCGAACGGATGGGCGGCGACATGTTTTTCGATGGCTTCCCAGTTCTTCTTCACCTGCTCCGCGACGGCGGGATCGGGCTTTTTCCAATAGCCGTTCATGAGACGAATGTTTTCCAGCTGCATGACCGTGTAAGTCAGCCCGGCCTGCACGAAATCGACCCGCTTCGCAAAGAGCGAATCCGACGGCACGGCCGCCGCGGCGCGGTCGAGGCGTGCCTGGGAGGCGCCCATGAGTTCCTCCGTGTAAAGCCGGGGAAAACTGAACACCCCCGCCTCACCGTTCTCGGTTGTGAAGGCCATGCGGTCGTTCTCGATCGCCTCGAAATACTCGCGCACCGGACTGGCGGCGGGCCCGAAGGCGCGGGCGTAGTAGTCGGACACAATGGCCTCCGCATCGGCATCCGGATTCCACACGAGCTGTGCCATCACGTAATACTGTGGCCCGTGGGTGGCCCAGTGCTCCCAGACGGAATCGATGAATATACCCTCGCAATGGGCGGCGGCCACATCCTTGATGTCGCGGATGGTTTGCCGTGTCGACAGGTCCGGCAAGCCCTGCTGCCATCCCGCCGGGCTTCCGGTGTTCGGCCTCCAGAGCATGGAGGGGACTATTCTGGCCCAGCCCTCAAACTGTTTTCGGTAGGTGTCACCGCGCGTCGAACCGCGATCCACCAAACCGGTGCGTCCGTAAAAATTGGCCACGATGGACATGATGACATTCTTCGCCGGGCGCGCCTTGACCGGCACAGGACGCGAATGGCCGTAGCTCATCATCAGCACACGGAACCCCCGTCCGGGATACTTTGCCTCCAGCAGTTCGCCCAGCTGGTTGGCAAAAGTCACATCCCGGTCGCTGAGCGCGGGCCGGGGTTCGTTGCGCTTGTACCAATTGAAAACCCGCGGCTCGCCGTCTGGATCGTCCCACGCCGTGCACTTCTCGCAGACGCAATGCCCGCTGGCCCAGCCATCGTTGGGCGAGGCATTGAAGACCGTCAGGTTCGGGTCCTTCTCAAGCTGCTCGGCCACATTCTCCAGCCAGAGTTCCCAAACCTTGGGATTCGATTCACAGAGCTTCGCGTTGTGGGGATTGGGAAAGCCACTGCGGGTGCCGTCGGGCTGAAGCGCGAAGATTTCCGGATATTTTTCGTGATAGCGATCCCACCAGTCACCAAAACCATGGCCACCGCCCATCTGCATCGAATCCAGTTGCAGGCGCTGGAGCCGACACCAGTCATGGGCGCGGCCGTATCCCTTGTTTCCGAGGGAGGAGAAATTGAACACGCCGCCCCGAGAGCGGATCTGCGGATGATGGCGATAGGTGAACGGCTCGAAAGCAATCGTCGCTTTCTTCTCAACATCCTCACCCAGTTCGCCCGGCCAGAACCAGCGCACCCCGAGTCGATCCTGCAGGAAGGTGTAAACCGCGTTCACCGTGCCGTATTCGAGCTGTTTGCCCGTGATCGTGCCGTCGTGGCCCTCCACCGTGAGCCGTTCCGGATCCCAGCGGTCCCTTCCGGCGATGACAAGATGACCGGCGTTCGCGGCGATGAGGATTTCCTCCGGATGCGAAAACTCGAACTCGGTGTCGGGAAACAGTTCCTTCAGCACGGGTTGATAACCCACCCAGATGGCATGCTCCGGTATCGGGTCGGGCCGCCCGTCAAGGATCCGCGGACGGGCGCCGCTCGCTTTCTCAACATATTCGGCCAGCGTGTCGGCGGCCGCCCGGGTGAATGGCGGGGCGTTCTCGAAAACGACGATGGGGATCGGTGCGGCCCTGTCTCTGACTATCGTCAGCGGCTCGGCAACGGCCGGCAGAATTCCCGAGGCGAGGGTGATGAGAAGGAGCACGTGTTTCATGATTGATGTGGTTCTGGGAGGACGGGGAGATATTTCACGTTGTTCCAGCAAGCACCTGCCCGTCTCTCAGCCATCGGTCCCGCAGGGCCCTCTCGTACCGCCGCACCGCGGCGGCGACGCCTCCCGAAGTGCCGGCATAGACGCAGACATCCGCCTCGATGGTTTCGGCTCGCGAAATGACCGTGCCGACACCGGTGGCAAAACAGAGGAGAAAGCAGCGAACCAACATGGATGAAC
>JADZAX010000142.1 GCA_020852405.1 Verrucomicrobiales bacterium | reverse complement strand
TAAAACCCACGGGCGAGCCGGTATCCATCACCTTCCGGCTTTCCGACCGGGTAATCGAAGCCGTCCGCCAAATATTGCGGAATAAAATCAGCGGCACCTGCGGTAAGGCTCAACCCGGCAGCAAACACCATCCCAATGAGAGCGTGGCAAACGCAAGTGGAGCGCGGGCGGGAGACTTCCATGACGAGGTGGGGAATACGCCAATCGATCTATCAGAAGACACTGGCTTGAAATCCTACGGCTTTTCGAAATTTCTGCCACTGAAAGAAATTCCCGGGGCAGGTGCAGATCTGTCGAAACCCATTACCTCTCGGGGGAGCTGTCTACTGAGTCAACGCCGGAAAAGGCGGGCCCAGAATCCTTTTTTGACCCCTTCGTCCGCTTGTCTCAAGCGGTTGATCAAAAACAATTGACTGCTCTCAGAGAGTGTCGGCAGGGCATGGTAATTCCGGATATTCTGCTGACGTGGTTCGGGCCTTTCCCGGACAACATTGGAGCGGATGGAGAACATGGAAGTTGCTTGAGTGGATCAATACCAAAGAGAAACGGGTAGTCAAGAATTATTTGGAACGGATCTACAGAGGGGGGAGGTTGAAAAAGCGTTCAGCGGTTCTGGTGGTTTCCAAAGCGATGGCATCCAGGGATGTTCCTCGCAGTTTGGCCACCGCCTCTGCGGTGTGGTTGAGGAACGCCGGTTCGCACCGCTTTCCGCGGTGCGGGATCGGCGCCAAAAAAGGGCTGTCGGTTTCTAGCATGAAGCTTCCTTGTGGCACCGCAGCCACGGTTTTGTGGAGATCGGGCGCTTTGGGAAAGGTCACCACTCCGGTGAAGGACACCAGAAAACCAGCCGCCTCCACGGTGGCATAGGCTTCCGGTCCATCCACGAAGCAGTGTAGGACCGCTTTCAACGGGGCTCCGGGAGCGTGATCGCAGAGGATCCGCATCGTTTCTGCGAGGCTGGATCGCGTGTGCACTACCAATGGTAGGTCCAATTCCAAAGCCAAATCGATCTGAGGGCGCAGGAAACGTTCCTGAAGGGCCGCCCAGTCCTTCTGCGATGAACCGTTTCGCGGGGGGTGAAAAAAATCGAGTCCGCATTCCCCGATCGCCACCACCTTAGGGTGGGAGGCCCATGCCTTCAATTTCGAAAGCCACTCGGGATCTTCGATTTCGTGGACGGAGGTGGGATGAATGCCCACGCTTGCGTAGACATTTGGAAACTTTTCGGACAGGGCGATATTTTTCGGAGCATCCTCCAGATCGGTGGAGATCGAAAGAATGCGATCAATGCCGGTATTCCCAGCCTGTTCCACAATGCGTTCGGACTCTCCGTCAAAGCGCGCGCTGGCGAGGTGCGCATGGGTGTCGATCAGCATGACTGGGAGAGGAAGTCCCAAGAGGAGATTCCATTCCGGAAACCCCGAGGAGAAATTCGGCAAAAAAAAACAAATGGCTTACCACCGGATCACGGCACTGGCCCAAGTCAAACCCGCCCCAAAGGCCATCAGGAGCACATTGTCCCCTGACTTCATGGCTCCGCTTCGATTTGCTTCATCCATGGCGATGGCAATGGCCGCCGCGCTGGTGTTGCCATATTTGTCGAGATTGACAAACACATTTTCCGAAGCCAAGCCGAGTCTCTCCGAAATTGCTTCGATAATCCGGAGATTGGCCTGGTGGGGGATCACCAACTGGATGTCGGTGGTTTGCAGCCCGGCCCCTTGGATGGCGGTCTCCGCGGCGCGTCGCATCGCGTTGACCGCATGCTTGAACACTTCACGTCCCTGCATGGTCAGGGTGGCCAAATGCCGGTCGGCATTGTCCATCGTGATGGGACAGGCCGCGCCGCCTCCGGGAATGTGCAGAAGTTCCGCTTGGCGGCCGTCTGAGCCCAGGTGGCAAGAAAGAACGCGTCCTTCACCATTTTCCGAAGGGAGAAGGACCGCCGCGCCGGCGCCGTCGCCAAAGAGCACGCACGTGTTCCGGTCTGTCCAATTCACAAACGCACTGAGCTTTTCCGCTCCGATGATCAGGGCATTGCGCACGGCACCCGTGGCGATGGCGTTCTTCGCCACCTCCATGGCGAAGAGGAAACCGGAGCAGGCTGCGGAAACGTCGAAAGCGACGGCGCGGGTGGCGCCGATCTGGCTTTGGACGTGACAAGCGGTGGCCGGGGTAATGGTGTCGGGGGTGATCGTGGACACGATCAGCATGTCGATATCGGCCGGATCCAGCGCGGCCATTTCCAAGGCCTTCAATCCGGCCTTGGCAGCCAGGTGGCTTGTCAGTTCCCCTTCAGCAGCGATGCGGCGCTCTTTGATCCCGGTCCGGGTGGTGATCCACTCATCCGAGGTCTCGACCATTTTTTCGAGATCGTTGTTTGTGAGGACTTTTTCCGGGAGGTAACTGCCTGTGCCGGCAATACGCACTGAGCGCAGGCCGGGAATCTGGGACGAAGTAGGGTGGGGGGCGGTCATCCGTGTTTTGCGATTTCTTCCTCAATGTGGGGGTTCACCTCGTGCTGGACGGATTCCAAGGCAACCCGGATGGCGTTTTTGATCGCCTTGGGGGAGCTGGAACCGTGGGCGATGATACACACACCCTTGACTCCAAGCAAGGGGCTCCCACCGTAAGTGTCGTAACTGAGACGTTCAAGCACCGGTTTGAACGCGGGCTTTGCCAGGAGTCCTCCGATTTTGGTACGGAAGGACTTGCCAATGTGTTCTTTGACCGCCATG
>JADZAX010000141.1 GCA_020852405.1 Verrucomicrobiales bacterium | reverse complement strand
GGATCAAGGCGGCGCCCTGAACCCCGAACCCTCCACGAACCACACCATGAACTTCCGCCTTACATTTTTTGCTTTTATGACCCTCAGCACGCTTGCCGTTTCCTCCCTTTCCGCAGATGCCGGGGAACACACCGGGCATTTTCGCCATGGGGTGTGTTTCAAATTCAAGGACGGCACCGCCGCCGAGGAGGTCTCCGCGATTGAAAAAGCGTTTGGCGAACTGCGCGGCAAAATCGACACCATCATCGATTATGAATGGGGCACCTCCGACAACATCGAGCCGCTCAACGACGGCTTCACGCATTGCTTCGTGGTGACGTTCAAGGACAAGAAAGGTCTTGAAGCCTACCTTCCCCATGAGGCTCACCAGGCGTTTGTCGCGCAATTGAAGCCCAAACTCGACAAGGTTTTCGTCTTCGATTACACCGCCCGCTGAGATTTTCAGGAGATTCCCACTCTTTTCCTTCCGGTCAGTCGGCAGGTGGCACGCTACCTGCTTTTATTGATCATGGAAACTGAATCCTGCCTGGTGCAGGCAGGTTTCCAAAGGGTTGAAGCAACACAACAGCCCCGGCTGGTGAGAGTGGGAAAAATAGGGGGGCCCACCTTGCCAGCCGGGTGCACTTTTTTCAGGACGGACCGATCACTGCCTGAAAACATCTCCTGGTGCTGGTCACTTGATTCTCCACCGGCAAACCTTCGCTGAAGGACAGCATCTCTTGCCCGGTGCCTTGGTCCAGAGGCAATCTTCAGCGAAGCAGACGCTTCTGCCGGGTCATCCCCCTTTGCGTCCGGTCTTGGCTTTCTGGGCCCGCTGGCCTTTTTTGCGGGGAGACTTGTTGACCGGGTTGTTGGTCTTTTTGCGAATGCGGGCCGGTGCGTGCTTCGGTTCACCAGCCCGCCGGGATTTCACGGTCAGAATGCAGGGCAGACCGACCATGGGGTATTTCGCCCGGATCGTGTTCTCGAGATACTTCTGGTAGGTCCGGGGCATCAGGTCCTCGTTGTTCACGAAGAGCAGATATTCCGGAGTCGGAATGGGACCAGCGTCGTCTTCACGCTTCTGGGTGGCGTAGAGCAGCTTGATGCGCTTTCCGGAGACATGGGGAGGCGGGGTGGCCTGCATCGCATCCTGGAGGAGCCGGTTCATGGCGCTCGTTTGGACGGGCTTCTGCGAGGCCTTCCTCACGGTTTCGATGGCTTTGAAAATGCGCCCCATGTGTTCTCGTTCGAGCGCTGAAACCGCGATCTTCGGGGCGTAGGGAATAAAAAACAGGTCATCGGCGAGTTCCTCCTGGAACTGGGTGACACGCTCGTGGAATTTGCCGGTGGGGTGGTAAAGGTCGAACTTGTTGAGGACGATGATGCAGGGTTTGCGGGCTTCGAGGATGAGCCCGGCGATGCGGTGATCCTGGTGGACGACCCCGGCGGAGGCGTCGATCACCAGCAGGCAGATGTCGGCCCGACGGACCGCTTTCTCCGAGCGGATGACACTGAAGACTTCGACGGAGGTGTCCTGTTTGCTGCGTCGGCGCATGCCGGCCGTATCAATGAGGACATACGGCACCCCATCCCGTTCGTAGGGGACGTCGAGCGAGTCCCGGGTGGTTCCGGCGACATCTGAGACGATGGTGCGCTCCGCGTTGAGAATGGCATTGACCAGCGAAGACTTCCCGACATTGGGCCGGCCCACGATGGCGATCTTGATTGGCTGGCGCTTTCCGGGATTCTGCTCCTCTTCGTCCTCGTCGAGGAGGGGATCATCCTTCGAGCGGCGGGGCGGGGCGATCCCGAGGTTCCGCAGTTGCAGCGTGACCAGCTGCACCAAGTCATCCATGCCACGGCCATGGGCGGAACTGGTGATGAGGCTGGTGTTGAAACCGAACGAACTGAATTCGTTCGCCAATGGATCGGTTTTCTCCGTGTCCGATTTGTTGATAATGAGAATAATGGGGCGTCCCGAGCGGCGGAGTTGGGCCGCCAGAGTGGAGTCCACCCCGGTGATGCCGGCACGCACGTCGACGACGAAGAGAATCAGGTCCGCAGCGGCCACCGCGACGTCGGCTTCAGCCTGGACTGCGGCCGAGAAGCCATCGTCAATCTGCTCGCCGATGCCTCCCGTGTCGATGATTTCGAAGGGGAACTCCCCGCGGCGACACTCCGCAACGATGTGATCGCGCGTCACTCCGGGCTGGTCATGAACGATGGAAATGTTCCTTCCCGCGAGGGAGTTGAACAGGGCTGACTTGCCCACATTGGGGCGGCCCACAATGGCGACGACGGGTTTACGCATGATCTTCTGGCTTGTCGGCATGGGCGTGACCGGACTCCTTGAGTTGCCGGATGCCTTCAGCAATGTAGAGTCCGCCCGAGATCGTGGTGAATACGGCGGCGGCCCAAATGAGAGTTTGGAGGATGACCGACAACTGCCGGATGTCCAGCAGAATCCATGAAACGCAGAGCATTTGCAATGCGGTGCAGACCTTGCTGGTCCAATGTGGCCCCATTTTGACCGATCCCGCCAGGAGGTAGATGATGACGACGCCAAATACGATGACAATGTCGCGTCCGATGACCAGAATGGCGAACCAGACCGGAAGGGCATTGGTCCACTGGGCGAAGCTGAGGGTGATCACAGCGGAAAGGAGCAGCGCTTTGTCCGCGATGGGATCGAGAATGACCCCGAGACGACTCCGCTGATTGTAATGCCGGGCCAGATAGCCGTCCAGACCGTCGCTAAGGGCAGCTACCACGAAAGTGGCCAGCGCGGCGATGCGCAACCAGACCACTTCTTCCCCCCGGTGGAGGCTCTGGGCATAGTAAATCGACAATCCCACAAAAACGGGGATCAGGAGCATCCGGGTGATGGTGACTTTGTTGGCCGTGGTCACGGGGGTGTTGGCAAAAAGGGGGGGAAGGGAACCAGCACGAAAATTGCGATCCAATGAATTCCTTGTGATCCGGATTTGCAAACCGCAACTTCCACCACATATGGTAATGCGCAATGCCTTCCCCCAGCCTCCAACCCGGTGATCCTGCTCCTGATTTCACCGCCCCTGTCGTCGGCGAGGGTTTTGAATCGGGCGCCAATGTGAATCTGTCCTCCCTCCGGGGGCGGCCGGTGGTGCTATATTTTTATCCCAAAGACGACACTCCCGGCTGCACGAAGCAGGCCTGTGGTCTCAGGGATGGCTGGGATTCAATCCGTAAGAAAGCCCTCGTTTTCGGCGTCAGCACCGACCCGGTCCGCAGCCACGAGAAATTCATCACGAAGCACCACTTGCCTTTTCCCTTGGTTTCGGATGTGGATCAAGCCGTTATGGGGGCTTATGGCGTCTGGGTGGAGAAATCCATGTATGGCCGGACCTACTTCGGCACCGAGCGCAGCACCTTTGTGATCGGGGCTGACGGCAAGATTCTGGCCATTTTCCGCAAAGTGAAGCCGGACCAGCACCTTGGGCTGGTCCTCGGAGTGCTCTGAAGCGTCCGGTGGAACGATCAGCCCAGTCCCCACGGGGAGCGGTGTGACATGGCGAGGAGAAGGCGCTGGGCCTCGGCATCGCCGACGATTTCCTGGGCGCTGGCGTCCCAGGCGAGTTTCCGGCCCACCGAGTGGGCCACGTATCCCAGATGCCCCGGGGTGATCGACCGGTGTGCGGTCTCAACCGGAGCAACGCACGGATGGCGGGTTTTCACGCCGTCGATGAAATTGCGGTGATGTTCCTCGGAGACGTAGGCTTTGTTCGGTCCCGGATCAAACGAGCCAACCTTGGTCCAGGCGGGGTCCGAAGCCTCCATCTTTCCCCGCTCCACCCAGAGCCATCCCGCGTCACCGATCCATTTGGTGCCGCTGCGGTTGTTGGACCCAATGGACCAGACCACGCCGCCGGGATAGTCACAGAGAATTTCGTAATCCAAAGGAGCGTTGTAGACCGGGGTCTCCGCGAAAGTCCAACCCACCGCGCTCACGGAGACTGGACCAGAGTGGTCCATGCCGGTGGCCCAGTGGGCGATGTCGTTGTGGTGGCCGATGAAATCCATCATCGATCCGCCGCCGTAGGCCCGGTGTCCGCGCCAAAATCGGTGGGATCGGGCCCGCATCCAGGGAAGCTGGGGCGCGGGACCGGTCCAGAGGTCATAGTCGAGGTGGGCCGGGGGAGCTTTCTCCTCCGCCGAAGCCATGGGCTCGGGGTAGCCGCGGGGCAGTCCGACTTCCACACGTTGGATCTTTCCGAGATGGCCGTTCATCACGACTTCCACGGCGTGACGGAATCCCTTGTCGGATCGCTGCTGCGAACCGGTCTGGAAAATGGCCTGCCGCTGGGCCACTTCGCTGACGACCCGCAGGCCTTCGGCGAAGAAATGGGTCACCGGCTTTTCGCAGTAGACGTCTTTGCCTGAACGCAGCGCGGTCAGCGTGTGAACCGCATGCCAGTGGTCGGGCGTGGCCACGACAACGGCATCCAGGTCCCCACGACCACAGAGTTCGCGGAAGTCATGATGGGTGGCACACCCGGCTTGAGAGTCCCCATAGTGGGCATCCACGAGCGCTTTGCCGGGTTCCAGCCCGAGGGCCCGGCCTTTGCGGCTTTCAAATTCCCGGTAATGCAACGTGTCGACATCGCAGACGGCGGTGATCTGGGCGTCGGCACAGGAGAAAAAATCCTCCATGTTCTGGAACCCCCGCGCCCCCATTCCGATGACCCCGAGTGTGATCCGGTTCGACGGGACCGGGCGTTCACCGGCCCGAAGGACTCCCGAAGGCACGACCAGCGGCGCGGCGCCGGCAGCGAGCAGTCGGGTGAGGAAGCGGCGTCGGTTGGGGGGCGGAGTCTGCATGGGGAAACGGCGGGGAGCCCATCATTGTTAGCGGATACAATCCAACCTTGTCGAGCGCTGATTCACGTCGGCCGCCCACCTGTAGTCGGGGATCACTCGGTGGCCAGTGTTTTGACCACTTCGACCAGGCCTTTCGTGACCTCTGTGAGGCGCGCAAAATCGATCCTTTCAGGAGCGTCCCCCGCTTTGCCAAACTCTGGATACCGGTAGCCTGCGGTGTCGGTGATGAGGACGCCGGGATACCCGTTCTGCCAAAAAGACCAATGGTCGGAGTCCTCGACCCCGGGCACACTTCCTGGCAGCGCTGCTGCCACCAGCGGGAATGCGGAATTCCTCTGGAACGCCTCTCGGATTCGTTCGACCAGGTCGGTGGCCGCCTCGTCCCCGACCACGGCAAGGAAGTTGCCCACCGTCGGCAGATCGGTGGCAACAATGCCCTCGGGATAACGCTGGCTGCCGGGAGCGTCGAGATAGCAACCGAGGGTGTCGAGGCTGAGCATGGCGACAATATTATCACCCCGCGCTTTGCAGGATCGGGCATAGACCAAGCTGCCCATGGTGTCGGTCTGGAAGCTGGGAATCGCTCCGTTGACGAAGACTACAAAGCGCACTTCACGGTTCAAGGAGACCCCTGACAGCGCCTGGGCCATGGCCATCAGAGAGGCGACCCCCGACGCATTGTCATCCGCTCCCGGCGAACCCTTGGCACTGTCATAATGGGCCCCCACGACCACGATCTCCCGGCCCGCTTTTCCTCCGGGCAGACGACCTTCGAGGTTCCAGACGGGTTTGTCTTCGACCGTGTATTCTTGGCGGGTCATCTGGTAGCCCATGTTGTTCTGGCCCATGGAAGACTCGATGAAATAGGCCGCCGCTTGGAGATTGTCGAAATTTGCCAGATTGCGTTCCCCGATCTTGACCGTGAGGATGTCGAGGGTGCGCCGCAGCATGGCTTCCTCCACTCCCTTTTGGAGGACTCGACCCACGGCCGGCGCGGTCTCCTCCCGGTCGTTTTCCGTCAGATACGCCGCGTCACCCCAGCCGAAAATTTTCCGGCCATGAGTGAGGAAAACGCTCGCGGCAAGCATGGCGGCCAAACCGAGGGGCAACCCGATGATGAGCAGGCGGATGACGCGTCCTTGGTTCATGGTGACGGGGAATCAGGGGATGGGGACAGATCGCAAGGGAGGAGGAATTGCCGGACTGCGGCAGCGGCATTCTGGTAGGCGGAACCGGACCCAAGACTGGCAACGACGTCCGCGAATTCCTGACGAAGGCGGTTTCGCGCCACCGGATCGCCCAGGAGGCGTGATAACTCCGCCGCGAGGTGGGCCCCGTCACACTGCTTTTGCAGGAGTTCCCGGACCACTTCGCGCCCGGCGAGGAGATTGACAATGCCGAGGAATTTCACGTGAACGACGAGGCGCCCCACGACATAGGTCAACCAGGCCACCCGGTAGACGAGGCAGTAGGGGAGGCCGAAAAAGGCGGCTTCCAGAGTGGCCGTTCCCGAGGCCACCGCGCCGGCGATGGCCCGCTGCATCAGGTCGTGCACTCCGGCCGGGTGGCGCCGCACCACCTCCTCAAGTCCGGCTTCCTGCGCCATTGCCTGCATCTGAGAGGCCAGACGCTCATTGGCGGGAGCGATCGCGAATCGCAACGAGGGGTCGACTTTGAGGAGACGCGAGGCCGCATCCAACATCGCTGGAAAAAGCGCCGCGATTTCCCGTTCCCGGCTGCCGGGCAGCAGGGCCACCAGTCCGGCTTCCCGAGCGCCCTGGGGGAGGCGTTTGGGGGCGAGGGCATCGACCAGCGGATGTCCGGAGAAAAGGGTGGGCAGCCCCGAATCATCGTAGAATTCCTTTTCAAAAGGGAAAATACAGATCATGCCGTCGAGCAGTCTGGCCATGGTTTTGACCCGGCCGCGTTTCCAGGCCCAGACCTGGGGACTGATGTAGTAGATCAGCTTGCCCCGGTAACCCTTGTCGCGGAGGCGCTGTGCCAGCCGGAGATTGAATCCCGGATAGTCCACCAGCACCACGCCGTCATAAGAGCCTTCCAAAATGCGGGTCACGGTTTCGGCCATTTTGTCCCGGAACCATCCGTATTTCTTCAGCACTTCGACTAGGCCGAGGACCGCCGCCTGCTCCAGCCAGTCCTCCACCTTTGGGCAGAGAGCCTGAATGCGGGATCCTCCCAACCCGGCGATGTGGCTCGGACGGGTCTCCTCCGGTCCGGACAATAGTGCCCCCAGCAAACCGGCCGCGTGCTGGTCGCCGCTCAGCTCTCCGGCCACGATGAAAATCCGCCCGGAATTTCCTTCCCTTCCTGTTGGCGGTGGTTCCTGATTCATCGCCGATTGGCCTCCTCGATGATCCGGGTGATGGCGAGGGCGACATCCAAAGCTGCCGCACCCTCTTGCCCGGAGACCACCGGCTTGACCCCGCGGGCGGCACAGTCAAGGAAAGCCGCCAGTTCCAACTTGAGCGGTTCGTCCTTTTCGACCAGCACCTCTTCCCTGCGGATCTCCAAGCCATCCCGCCGGTAGATCCACCCCGACTGATCCTGGTAATCCAGGGAAAGATAGGCATCACTTTGGAAGACCCGCAGTTTGCGCATTTTTTCGGGCGAAATGCGGCTCGCGGTGACGTTGGCGACACAGCCGTTGGCAAAACGGAGGCGCGCATTGGCGATGTCTTCGCGGCGCGTCAGGACGGGAATGCCGACCGCATCGATCTGCTCCACCGGGCTTTGGACAAGGTGGAGGATGATCTCGAGATCG